>JAHEEC010000067.1 GCA_024640885.1 Bacteroidota bacterium
TACCATAATCCCCGCTGCAAAAAGAGCAGGGCCGGGCTTCAGCATGTGATCGACAAGGGATTGGAACATCGGGTCAGGGAGTATCTGAAAGATCCCCTTACCGAATCCGAATTGTCCCGGTTGATCATGAAACTGCACATGAAACCGGAAGAACTTATAAGGATACAGGAGGAGTATTACCGGAAGGAGCTGAAGGGCCTGAAATTGAATGACCAGGAGTGGATCAAGGTAATGGTGGAGAATCCCAGGCTGATCAGGCGACCCGTTGTGGAGGGAAAATATAAGGCCGTTATCGGGGACCCCGCCGTGAACATTGACCTTCTTTAGTCAAGATAAAAAATCGGAAGTGCCTGAGAATGCGAAGAGTGCAAATGGAACTATCCCCGGCACCCATTCTCAGCTCCCGTTTTTCCTATCAAATAACATCCAGGTTCCTGATTATTCTACCTGCCATTGTAGTATCTTTAAGACTGCTATAAACCCATCAAACAAAACAACCAATGGACTACAGAATTGAAAAGGATACAATGGGCGAGGTTCAGGTGCCTGCCGATAAGTACTGGGGTGCCCAGACCCAGCGTTCAAAAGACAATTTTAAGATCGGCGCTGGATACATGCCCATTGAGATCGTAAAGGCATTTGGCTACCTGAAGAAGGCGGCAGCTGCTACAAATCTTGAACTTGGAGTGCTGCCCAAAGAGAAGGCCGAAGTGATCATGCAGGCATGTGATGAAATAATTGAAGGGAAGCTGGATGATCAGTTCCCCCTGGTGGTCTGGCAGACCGGTTCAGGCACCCAGTCCAACATGAATGTGAACGAGGTGGTGTCCAACAGGGCCCATGTCCTGAAAGGGAATAAGCTCGGAGAGGGAACCCGGCTGATCCATCCCAACGATGACGTGAATAAATCCCAATCCTCCAACGACACCTTTCCCACCGCCATGCATATTGCCGCCTACAAGATGCTTACCGAGGTGACCATCCCCGGGGTGAAGGAACTCAGGGATACCCTGAAGGCAAAGGCAGATGCATTCATGAAGGTGGTAAAAATTGGCCGCACCCACTGGATGGATGCAACACCTCTTACCCTGGGGCAGGAGTTCTCGGGATATGTTTCACAGCTTGATCACGGATTAAAGGCGCTCATGAATACCCTGGACCATCTGTCGGAACTGGCCCTGGGAGGAACTGCCGTGGGAACAGGGATCAATACACCCAAGGGGTATGCTGAACTGGTGGCCAAATACATCGCAAAGTTTACGGACCTTCCGTTTGTAACCGGGACCAATAAGTTTGAAGGCCTGGCAGCCCATGATTCAATTGTAGAGACCCACGGTGCGCTGAAAACCCTCTCCGTCAGCCTCATGAAGATTGGGAATGACATCCGCATGCTGGCCTCCGGCCCCCGCTGCGGCATCGGGGAGATCATCATCCCGTCCAACGAACCAGGCTCCTCCATCATGCCGGGCAAGGTAAATCCCACTCAGGCAGAAGCCCTCACCATGGCATGTGCCCAGGTGATGGGGAACGATGTGGCCATCAACATCGGGGGCAGCAACGGCCATTTTGAACTGAATGTGTTCAAGCCCATGATGATCTATAATTTCCTTGAATCGGCCAGGCTCATCGGTGATGCATGCCTGTCTTTCAATGACAATTGTGCCGTGGGTATCGAGCCCAATGATGCACGCATCAAAGAGAACCTGAACAACTCCCTGATGCTGGTCACGGCCCTTAATACACACATTGGGTATGAAAAGGCAGCGGAAATCGCCAAGAAAGCCCACAAAGAGGGCACTACCCTGAAAGGGGCGGCACTTGGGCTGGGGTACCTGACAGAGGAGGAGTTTGACAAATGGGTGGATCCTTCTAAAATGATCGGCTCTCTGTAAGAAGCAGAGACCTGTGAGTCCGTCAGGGTTCAGTTACCTGCGGATAAAAATGAAATCGCCCCCTTCGTCGCCCACATTCTGGATAATTCCGAATTGGGGAATGTTGGGACTGTTGTTGATGACCGCCTCCCGCAGGCTGGAATACAGCTGTTCGGATGGCAGGTATTTTTTTGTGTTCTCCTCCAGGTTTTTGATGAGGTACTTTATAAATACGCTTTCATCCGGAACCTCCTTCAGGGTACCGCTGGTCAGGGCCTTCCGGCTGGTAAGGTTGTACAGTTTCTCCACCGATTTCATATCGCCATTGCTGAAAGCAGCGCGGGTCTTGAAGATCCCGCCACTGAAGCAGGCATCGGCAATAAGGAGTGTATGTTTTGATTTCAGCACATTCAGGTAATTGGTCAGGTCCGTGTTGGGGAGCCAGTTGACCGGATTATTCTGGGTGGCATCGCTGGGCAGCCAGTAACCGGTCTTCATCTCCTCATCCCAGTAGCCATGACCCGCATAATAGATCAGCAGGTTATCCTCCGGAGTGATCTTGGTTCTCATCTGATGGAGGGTCCCGATTATTTCAGCTTTGGTAGGATTCTTCATAAGGAGGATGTGCTCTTCTTCAAAATTATATTCGCTCTGGATCAGGTCCCTGAACCTGGTGGCATCCTCTACTGGTTTATCCAGATCCGAGATATTTTCATCCTTGTACTCCTCCACAGCGATAATGAGGGCATAATATTTAGCAGTGGTAATGTCATATACCACCTCCACGGAACTTTCAAACTTATTGCCAGTGGCCGTCACTGCCTCAACCCTCAGTATGTTGCTCCCAAGTTCCAGTTCCATAGCTTCTTCCAGGACCATTTGCCTGATATTGGATACCGGGGGGATAATATTTCTTTCGAACTCACCATTGTGAAACAAATTTATAAACCTGATGTGTTCGTCGGAGTTCACCGTGGTCCTGATCAAGAAGGTACTCTCGGATGTTTTTACCAGGTTTGATTCAGGAGCGATCCATGTAATGCCAATTACATCACTTCCCATAGCAATGGGAACGGCGACTGATACAGGGGGGGCATTATCCACCTTTGCGGGCTCCTTCTTTTTCACTGGCATACGAAAGGTAGCAGATCCCTCGGCAGACTTGCTTACATCCTGCCTGGTGGCCTCCTTTTTCACTTCGTTTTCATTGCCCTCACCCTTTTTCATTTCCATCCGGAGCAACCCGCTGGATTTTTCTGTGCTCTGCGCATTCCCCTGGAAAGAGATCCCCAGGATAATCGCGATGGTATATGCCCACAGAAATTTTTTCATGATCCCCAAGCATTTAAAACACAAATCCAATCCCGAATACAAATTCAGTTCCGTAATCCCGGATAAACTCGAGACCTATGGAAAGGCTAAGCATCCCATATACATTTATAAAACCGGCATCCACGGTGAAATATGAATCGGTCCAGTTTGTATCGTAGATGTATTCCTCATAGGCCTCATATGTGGCACCCAGTCCGGCATAGCCATGCAAACGATATTTGCCGTTGGAATAAATATACTTGGTCAGCCCTCCCACAGGAGTAAGCCACAAATCGGTTTCCCAGGAGTCTGTATAATATCCCAACCTGAGGCTCGCGTAAAACCCCCAGTTTCTGATCCCTCCCACACTGATCCCATAGGGGCTTAAAATGCTGCCATTGTAAGCCACAAAGGCCGCCCGGTCAAAAGTCTCCTTCTGGGGTCCCTGCTCCTTAACACTCTGGTTCACGGCACTGTTGTCCCTCACCTGCTCCCGGTCGGGCTCATTGGACGGCAGGGTCACCATGGGAGTATTATCACTGATCATATCCACCTTGATAAAGAATTCCGCATTGCCCACCTCATCCAGGTCCTGGAAAACATCCCACTCTATGGTGTAGTAACTTTTACCGCCCGCAATATTACGACCCACGTCACCGATCACCGATTTTGGCTCGAACCGGGGTCCTCCGTCAATGGAACATGTCAGCGTGATATTGTACATGTGATAGATTGTGGACCCTCCTATCCTGTAGTTGATCACGATCTTTTCATCGACCGATTTTACCTGGATCCCTTCAACAGTTTGTGATTGTGCAAAATAGGAAAGGCTTAATGCCGCGAGAATAAAGAGTACTCTTTTCATGAAAAGTGCATTTGGTGCTACTTGTATATCACAATAATATGATATTTATCTCCAAACTACAAACCATTTCGTCTGGTTTTGAGTTCAATGCAGGTCGTTGCAAGATAATTATACGGAAAGATTGACTGGAAGTTTCCAAAGTGTTTTCTTTGTATTTCATTTGAGAAGCATGAAGACCGAAGGGATCAAACAGCTCTTTGAAGAGTTTCCGGAGATCACATCAGAAACATGGAAAGAGAGGATCATTTCCGATCTGAAAGGGGCCGGGAACCTGGATTTACTGACATGGAAAACCGATGAAGGCATCCATGTGAAACCCTACTACCGAAGCGAAGATCTTGAACCACTTGATTATCTGGAGAATTCGGGAAGCCTCAAGAGAGGCGGTGCAACACCCAACCACTGGACCATCTGCCAGGAGATTATTCCCGATGACAATGTGAAGGAAACCAACAGCTCAATCAGGAGTGCCCTGGCAGGCGGGGCGGAAGCCCTTCGGATCATGATAAAGGATCATCCTGCTCCCTCCCTGGAAATGCTTGGATCCATGCTGGAAGCGGTGCCCATGTCCCAAACCGAAATCCTCTTTCACGGTTCACTGGGTGCCGATGCCCTTTTCAGAAATCTCATTGATTTGATGGAATCCCTTGGATTGGAACCTGCGGATCTGAAAGGATCACTGGGGGCCGATCCTCTGGGGAAAATGGCTACAACGGGCATCCCCATCGCCAGCATGGAGAATCTTGGCAATCTGGTGGGTAATGTGCGGAAGATATCCAAAGGATTGAGGGTCATTGAAGTGGACGGCGCGCTTTTTCAAAATTCGGGAGCAACCCTGGTTGATGAGTTGGCCTTTTCCCTGGCCATGGCCAGTGACTACATGGCCGGCCTGACTGACAGCGGACTGGATCCGCTGGAAGCCCAGGAGTCCATTCATCTCAGATTGGCCGCAGGTTCAAACTATTTCATGGAAATTGCCAAACTGAGAGCCGCACGGATTCTCTGGGGAAAGATAAGCAGTGCTTATGGTATCGCTCCCGAAAAGGGGACCATGCGAATCCATTCCGTCTCCAGCATGTGGAATATGACCCTCTATGATCCTTATATCAACATGCTCCGCGGAACCACTGAGGCCATGTCATCCATCATTGGAGGCGCCGACCTTGTGAGTGTGCTTCCATTCAACATTCCTTACGGAAAAAGCGATGAATTTTCTGACAGGATTGCCAGGAATGTGCAGGTCATTCTCAGGGAGGAAACCTATTTTGACCGGGTCTCCGATCCGTCTTCCGGTTCCTATTATGTGGAAAACCTCACCCATTCCATGGTCCTGGCAGCCTGGGATCTTTTCTGCCGGGTGGAGTTAAAGGGAGGGTTCAGGAAAGCTTTCGAAGAGGGTTGGATACAGGAACATATCAACTCTTCAAGGAATAAAAAAATTGAACGGACAACCTTTGGAAACAGGAAAATACTCGGGACCAATGCCTATCCCGTTTTCAATGAACTGATCCTTGAGAATCTGGAGATGAAGGTTGAAGATGAATCTCCGGATCTGCCGTTGATTCCCCTCAGGCCCTTTCGTCTTGCTTCCATCTTTGAATCGGTCCGCCTCGATACTGAAAAAAGCGGGAAAAGACCCAGGGTCCTTCTGTTCCGCTATGGGAAGGAATCCTTGAGGAATACAAGGGCCTCTTTTGCGGGTAATTTTTTTGGATGTGGGGGTTATGAAATACTAACTCCCCCGGCATTTAATTCGGTGGACGAGGGCATAGAGGCGGCTATTGAGCAGCGTGCAGAACTGGTGGTCCTCTGCAGCTCCGACGATGAATATCCCAAAAGTGCCAGGCGCATCCTGGAATCACTCAGGGGTATTTCAATCATAGTGATCGCAGGATATCCCGTTGATTCAGTAGAGGCTTTGCGCAGTGCAGGGATCGGGCATTTTATCCATTCAAAAAGCAACCTGCTGGACACCCTTAAATCGTTCAACCAATTGTTAATTTAAATATTCCCACCACCAATTTTTAGCAAATGAGGCCGGATTTCAGGAAAATAAGCATAGAAGATATAAGGATCCCTTCGGGCACTCAGGGTAATTTTTCTCCGTGGGAAACCCCGGAGCACATCACCATCAAATCTTCATATGACAGGGAGGATCTTAACCGCCTGGAGCATCTTGGTTATGCCGCAGGGTTCCCCCCATTTCTGAGGGGCCCCTATTCAGCCATGTATCCAGTGCGCCCCTGGACCATCAGGCAATATGCCGGATTCTCCACTGCTGAGGAATCCAATGCATTTTATCGCCGCAACCTGGCAGCGGGACAAAAAGGTCTTTCAGTGGCCTTCGACCTTGCCACGCACCGGGGATATGATTCTGACCATGAGAGGGTCGAGGGTGATGTGGGCAAAGCAGGAGTGGCCATTGATTCAATCCTGGATATGAAGATCCTGTTTGACCAGATCCCGCTTCACAAGATGTCGGTTTCCATGACCATGAACGGAGCCGTGTTGCCCATCATGGCATTCTATATCGTGGCAGGGCTGGAACAGGGCGCAACCCTTGGGGAGCTAAGTGGTACCATACAGAATGATATTCTTAAAGAGTTCATGGTACGGAACACCTACATATATCCTCCGGAGATGTCCATGAGGATCATTGCCGATATTTTTGAATACACCTCCAGGAAACTTCCAAAGTTCAATAACATCAGTATTTCCGGATACCATATGCAGGAAGCCGGTGCCACGGCTGATATTGAACTTGCATATACCCTTGCCGATGGCCTGGAGTACCTTCGCACGGGAATTAATGCCGGAATTGACATTGACGCATTTGCACCCAGGCTCTCCTTCTTTTGGGGGATCGGGATGAACCACTTCATGGAGATCGCAAAGCTCAGGGCCGCAAGGATGCTCTGGGCAAAGATTGTGAAGGGATTCAATCCCAAGAATCCCAAATCCATGGCTTTGAGGGCCCACTCACAGACTTCAGGATGGAGTTTAACCGAACAGGATCCATACAACAATGTGGCCCGCACAACCATAGAGGCTATGGCTGCAGCGTTGGGGCACACCCAGTCTTTGCATACCAATGCACTGGATGAAGCCGTCGCCCTTCCCACCGACTTCTCAGCAAGGATTGCCAGGAATACCCAGCTGTACCTCCAGGAAGAGACTGAAATATGCCGTTCCATTGATCCCTGGGCCGGCTCCAAATATGTGGAAACCCTCACCCATGAAATTGCACACCGTGCCTGGAAGCACATCCTTGAGATTGAAGAATTAGGAGGAATGGCAAGGGCCATCGAAACCGGGTTGCCGAAAATGCGCATCGAGGAAGCTGCTGCCAGGAAACAGGCGAGGATCGACAGCGGAAAGGACATTATTGTAGGTGTGAACAAGTACCGCCTGGAAAAGGAAGATCCCCTTGACATACTGGAAGTGGATAACAGCGCCGTCCGTCAATCCCAGGTTGACCGTTTGAAAAAGTTGAAAAAAGAGAGGGATAATCAAAAGGTAAAGGCATCTCTTGAAACCATATCTGATTATGCAAAAAGCGGTAATGGGAACTTACTTGAAGCATCAATTGAAGCTGCCACGAACCGGGCCACACTGGGTGAAATTTCTGCCGCCATTGAATCTGTTTCAGGAAGGTACAAAGCTGTAATCCGTTCCATTTCCGGGGTATATTCCTCTGAATCAGCCGCAGATCCCTCTTTTGAGGAGGCTCGGCACCTTGCACAGGAGTTCGCATCCAGGGAAGGAAGGCAACCCAGGATCATGATCGCCAAGATGGGGCAGGACGGGCATGACCGGGGCGCAAAGGTGGTCAGTACCGGGTTTGCCGATATTGGATTTGATGTGGATATTGGCCCCCTTTTCCAGACCCCCCTTGAAGTGGCCAGGCAGGCTGTGGAAAATGATGTGCATGTGCTTGGGATCTCTTCTCTGGCCGGAGGCCATAAAACGCTCATTCCGCGGGTCATCGATGAACTGAAAAGAGCTGGAAGGGAAGATATCATGGTCATCACCGGCGGGGTAATCCCCGCACAGGATTATGATTTTCTTTATAAAGCAGGTGTGATGGCCATTTTTGGGCCCGGTACAAGGGTCACCGATACCGGCAAAGAGATTCTTAAAGTTTTGCTTGAATCTTAAGGGTATATAATGCTCTCTTTTAATGGATCATGAAAGAATATTATCCTTGAAGGGCTGGTCACTTCAAGTAGAAAATTCCTCTTTTCATGAAGGGACAGACCGGCATCCAGGTCGTAACCGCTGCTGATCCCCTCATCCAGGAACAACTCCATGGGAACCAGGTCCGTCAGATAATAGACTTCACCTTCCGGGGTGCTGATTACCGGGACCACCATCCCCCTGGTATGACCGTTAAATACCCTGAACCTGATCCAGTCAAATTCCCACTCCTCCAGCCAGTGAATTTTATCCACGTACCTGAACAGGGCCGTGAAAAAGGAATCGGATTCTTTTTTGTCAGGCCTTTTTGCATAGTTAAAATGAGATTCCAGTACGTGATACCTGGCCCTCGGGAACCTTTTCACAATGCGACCGGGTAACCGATTGAAGGCACCGCTCCCATGATCAAAATGCAGGTGGGTAAATATCACATCGGTAACCTGACCAGCGTCAAAACCCAGCCTTGCCAACCGGACCTCGATCTGCTCAGGGATTTCCAGGCCATACTCCCTCACCAACCGGGAAGGAAGGAAATCGGCACAACCGGGATCAAAAAGCACCAATCTCTCCCCTTCAACCAACAGCAGGGCATTCATGGCAAGTTTCATCCTTCCCGTGGGATCCAAGGGGAAAATCTGGCCGATCCCACCGGCCGGTATTGGCTGGATCATCTCGCTGGCAGCTACCCTGAGATATCCACATTGAATAATATGCATTTGCATCACCCCAAATGTATCAAACTCCAGTGAACCCATACCCATCAGATGGTTAATAAGTTCCCGTAAGTCAGCTCAGATCAGCCTGATTATTCTTATAAATTTATGACTGAAGCTCGTTGTCGAATCCTGAACCCAGCCACATGAATATTCATTTCATCGCCATTGGGGGAGCAGTGATGCACAATCTGGCCATTGCACTTCAACAAAAAGGGAATAATGTAACCGGTTCCGATGAGGAGATTTTTGAGCCCTCTCATTCGGCCCTTGAAGCCTGCAACCTTCTCCCCGATAAGGCCGGGTGGGAACCGGGCCGCATTCACAGCGGTCTGGATTTCGTGATAGTGGGGATGCAGGCCCGCAAAACAAACCCTGAACTTAAAAAAGCACTGCGCCTGGGATTAAAGATCTATTCATTCCCGGAATACCTCTACGAGCATAGCAGGAACAAGAAACGGATCGTCATCGGGGGCAGCCACGGAAAGACAACCATCACTGCCATTGTCATGCATGTGCTGAGGGATCAAAAGATTGATTTCGATTATATGGTGGGATCAAAAATCAAAGGGTTTGGATCCACGGTAAAGCTTTCCAATGCCGCTCCCCTCATCATACTTGAAGGAGACGAATACCTCTCCTCTCCCCTTGAACCTGTCCCAAAATTCCACCACTACCACCCGCATATGATGCTCCTTTCAGGAGTGGCATGGGACCATATGAACGTATTCCGCACATTTGAGACCTATAAGAAACAATTCCAAAAATTCCTTAGGATTGCAACGGGAGGTGGGAAGGTGTTCTATTTCGAGGGTGATCCTGTCCTCGGAGAAGTAGTGGACAAGAGCCACTGGTCCCTGATGAAGATCCCCTATAACGAACATCCCCACCGGGTAGAATCAGGTCGGTTCGTCTTGGAAACCAGGTATGGCGGCGTGCCGCTAAACCTTCTGGGTCGCCATAACATGCAGAATGTCCAGGGAGCTCTGCTGATCTGCAGGGACCTTGGCGTGGAGGATTTTCAATTCTACGATTCCATCCAGGATTTCGCCGGTGTTGAACGCAGGCAACAATTGCTTGCCCGCGGACCGAGCCGCGCGGTGTACCTTGATTTCGCCAGTGCTCCCACCACGGTCAGGGCAACCATCAATGCATTCAGGGAATCCTACCGCGAACACAAGCTGGTCACCTGTCTGGAATTGCACACCTACAGCAGCCTCAACAAGGAATACCTGTCCCAGTACAGGGGAGCGCTTGAGGAGGCGGATCGTGCTTTGATCTATTTTAATCCGGAAGAGGTTAAACGGAAAAAGCTACCAGCCATTTCAACGGATGAAATAGAAAACCATTTCCATAAACAGGGGCTCATCGTATGCCAGGACACCCGCAAATTGATCAATCATTTGAAGGCTTTGGACGAGAAGTCCTTCGTGCTTCTGATCATGACCTCCGGAAACTTCTCTGGGCTAGATCTTCACCTCCTGGCAAGGGAGGTGGCCGAGAGCTAAATATTTTCCTCTTTTTTCTTGGTTAAAAAAAAATTTGATTCTATTTTTGCACTCCGATTAGAAATAATCGAGTTCTAAAAATACGGTCCGTTCGTCTAGGGGTTAGGACGCCAGGTTTTCATCCTGGTAACAGGGGTTCGATTCCCCTACGGACTGCATAATCGCAAAAAAGCCTGTAACTTGATAAGTTGCAGGCTTTTGTCATTTCCGGGGGCAAGCTGACGTGCAATTGATTGTAAAATAATTCGATTGCTGCATCGTGCCGCCGAGAACGGAAAAGGAAAGCACCCGGGTACCAGTTCAATTCACTCGGTTGGATGGGCATCTTCCATACCCGTAAATCCTGATGCATTGATGACGAGAGGCAATGGGTCCCGGATGATCCTTCATTTCTTTTTTCGAATTGTCACAATGAGCCCTTCATCGGTATCCTTATGGGAATATTTCGCGCCTACATAATCAGCCTGTCTTTCAAAGACGATCTCCCAGAATTCAAGAAACTCGCTGTAGTCCACATTGAGGATCGATCCGCCTTCCTTCAGCTCTGAAAAGAATCCGGTCACTCGATATACGATCTCCTCCCCTGACTGTTCCATGATCTCCACAACCCCGTAGGGAACCAGCGATACCGTCAGGTACAGGAGCCCCTGAACAAAACTTTCAAATCCACCTGCCCGGTTCCAGGTAACCTTCAGTTGATCGCCCACAAACCTGGCCACATCAGGGACAGTTTTTCCCAGCGACTTGGCATAGTTGATCTGCATGAGATACGAACCATTCCATTGGATGGCCGCCACCTGGTATTTCTGCAGATTGGATGGCGTGGGAACGGAAAACTTCTCCTGCGCCTGGGCCGTCATTGACAAAATAGAGACACAAAGGGAAAAGAGCATTCTTTTCATGGCCGAAGGTTTATGTTTGCTGAAATAAATTAGCGAAAAAAGGCTGCCCGAATTCCATCAGGCAGCCTTTTTTTTGGTTCAATACCGGGGAACCTGCGCGGAATCCGTACGGATCTCCCCCAGCATTGAGATGGCTGCTGAAGCCACATCTCACTATTTAAGAACGACCATTTTCTTCATCAGCGTAACGTTGCCGGTACGGAGCTGGTAGAAATAGATGCCACCCTTCAGATCTCCTGCATCAATCATAGCAGTATTCAGTCCGGCCGGAGCTTCCGCATCGATTAGCGTCTGTACCTGTCCTAGCGAATTGATCAGCGTCAGCTGAACATGTGCAGCCTCCGGGAGAATGAAACGGATCTGGGTTTCACCCGAGAATGGGTTGGGAATATTCTGCTCCAGCACCACCTCGCTGATCCGCTCGATCAGCTGATCTGAAGATTGCTGGGCGGAAATTCTCCCGGGGAATACCTCAACCTCAACCGAGGCACCTTTTAGTGATCCAGAAGGGGCTATGCCGGCTGCGGACAAGGGATTGAACGGGTTGGGATTAACCAGATAGGGACGCATCATTTCGTTGTCCTCATGATCGATGATATGGCAGTGCCAAACATATCCATGCCCCCCATTGGGATCGAACGGAAAAAACAGTTCCTCTTTGGAAGTATTGGCAGCCTTATCCGTGGGCGCCCACCTGGCAATAACCGTGGTAACTTCCCCAGGATACATGATGAAGGTATCCTTCCATCCCCTTTCGTTGGGATTGGCAGGTTTTACAGGCCCCTGGAGGAAAGGGGTAATATCGGGATTCCCTCCAATGGTGGGAATGGGTCCTGCGGGAGTCTGATTAACTGTATAATCCAATGGTGGGCCAAAGCCGCCTATAAAGGCCTTTCCAGGAAAAAGCGCGTTGTACACCTTGTTGTACTTGTTGGTGTTGAACTTCTGCCTGCTCATCAACTGCAGTTGCACCAGGTGAAGGTGGATGGGATGAGCATCCCCGGTAAGGTTAATGATCTTCCAGATCTCCGTACTGCCTTCATCTATTATTTCTGAATAGTAGGTTGTGGTAGCAACATCGGTAGCATCAATATTTACCACCGGGAGATATTCTGGTCTAATTCCGCCCGGGTAGGTAACATTGTCAACAGACTCACCACCCCACTTGGTATTATTGACCAGGGCCTCCAGGGGCCCCCCCGGACCCATCACTTCATTGAGGGTAAGCTGGCGGATTTTATCCACAGGCACAAGTGCCTGCCCGGCAAAATCAGTGAGCTTCACGTTGGATTTAAGGGAGGTTGGAAGAGAACTAAAGTCACTCCCAGGACTACCATCCTCTTTTACCATTGCACCATTAACCACAAACTGCATAATCCGGCCCAGGGTTGCTCCCGGAACCGGTGCCCCAGCGGGATAGGGTGTTTTGGCAGAGTTACGCATGGTCCAAACCGATCCCATCTGCCCGGTAAAGTCAATGACCACATCAGCACGCTCGCCAGGCATCAGTACCAGTTTTCCCCCAAGGGCAGGGTCTATGGCTACCGGAGCATCAAGCAGACCGCCATCGGTGCCCACCTGGTAGATGATAGGGCCAAGTGTGCCAGTGGCAAGATCCTGCAACCAGAGCTCATAAGCCCTTGCATTTGATCCGTTCAGCAACCGGAACCGGTATTTTCTGGGAGCAACACTTAAATGCGGCCAGGTTTTTCCATTGACAGTAATGATATCCCCTTCAAACTCCGGAGTCCAAACCGGGTGTATTGTTGGATTGGTAGGAAGGTTCGGGAAATATAACTTTCCATCGGTATCGAACATCCTGTCCTGGATGACGATCTCAATCTCAGGCAGATAAGGGACTGGATTAAACGGGGCACTTAACCCCACAGCCACTTCCCTAACCATATCATCACCGGACCACCCCGGGAGTTGGGCAGTATTTTCATCCGCTCCCCGAAGGAAATAAAATCCCGCCAGCCCTGCATATACATTCAACCTGGTCAATCCCAATGCATGGTCATGGAACCACAATGTGGCCGCTTCCTGGGTGTTGGGATAGAAATATGGTTCGGCATTGTATGAATGTCCGCTTTCAATTGCACCAGGGGTGAACCAGGAATCCGGCCCGCCATCTGATAACGGGGGGACTTCTCCGCCATGAAGGTGAACCGTGGTTGGGATCTCACCTTCATAGGCTTCATGGGCAGCCGGGTCCACCATAGGAAGGGCCCAGTGCAGGGTTTGATCGACTTTCAAACCCACATTGGCATATGTTTCCTCATCTAAATGGTTTTCATATTTGACATACAGCGCATTTCCCCGCTGTGCCTCAATGGTAAAGGCTGGCCAGAGAGGAGGGGTAAAATCCTCTCCATTCGTGGATATCTGATAAACCCAAAGATGGGCTTTCCCCTGTGAAGGATTAATCAAAGGGTCTATCGCTCCGCCGATAACTCCACCATTTACCACCGTCCCCGTTGACAGAGCTGTTTGATCGTGGGAAACCATTTTCACAGTTAGATCCCCGCCATCCGTTGCATCCACCCGTTGTCCGGCAAAGTGCGGCAGGGGGTCAACAAACTGGGGGACCGCTTTTGGGTTCAGGGGGACCTGGGTGCCCACCTGTCCGTAGGTAACTTCTGCTGAAAGACAGAAAAGCATCAGCAGCGAGATCGAAAATTGAAGAAATCTTTTCATAAGCTTGAGATTTTAGTTTCACATGAATGTTCATTATAATGGTTTGCGGGGTGAATCAACACCCCCGTTTGAAATCTTATCAGGTTGCCGGTTGAGTCATGCTTATTCATCTGAATAACTTCATTAGCCTCAGGTGATCCGATTTGTCGATGAAATGATCGGCCCCCAGCTCCTTGCATCGCTTCCTGAATTCGTTGGTGGCGTAATTGGTGAACATGATCACCTCAACGCCAGGCCTGTCTTCCTTGAATCTTTCCAGCAGGCCAATGCCGCTCCCATCGGGTAATTCAATGTCCAGGATCACCATATCCGGTTCAAAGGATCCAAACATATCAGCAGCTTCTTCACAATTGGCAGCCTGGGAGATCCTCAGGCTTCTATCCACACCCTCCAATTCTTTCCTCAACATGGTTTGCACCAAATGGGAATCATCCACAATAAGAACCTTCCTCATGCTGTCAAAGAGATTAGAACTCAATATTACGTTTAAGGGAAGGCAAAGAAAATAAGACATATCCTGATTATGCCTTAAGAATTAGTTACTTAAGAAACTAGGAGTTTGTCCTATAGGGTGGGTTGGCGGGCAGGTGATATATCCCGGGTGGAAGCTTCCTTAGATTTTGAATTACTCCACCAGCTTATACTTGAAAGCGTAGTGGATGATCTCGCTGTTGTTCTTCAGGTTCATTTTCTGGAGGATGTTGGAGCGGTAAACACTGATGGTTTTTACGCTCAGAGAAAGTTCCCTGGCGATCTCAGAAACACTTTTCCCCGATGAAATCAAAAGAAAAACCTGGTATTCTCGATTTGACAGCGCCTGGTGGGCCGATTTTTTCCCTTCATGTTGGAGGTCGCAGGTGATCAGTTCCAACAGTGAAGGTGTGAAATACCGTTCACCATCCAAAATCTTCCTGATGGCAAGCACAAGTTCCTGTGAAGAGATATCCTTGGTCAGATAGGCGGATGCCCCGTTTCGGATCATCCGCACTGCAAACTGGTCCTCCGAGTGCATGGTGAAAATAATCACGTGGGTTTCAGGTTGGATGGCCTTTACCTCCTGCAACACCTCCAGCCCGTTCCTGCCGGGCATTGAGATATCCAGTATCACCAGGTCGTACCTGGTGTCACAGATGTGCCGCAGCACTTCGGAAGCGTTTGAAGCTTCGTCATATTCGGCATCCGGAAAGTTTACAGAAAGGGTCTTTATGAGCCCGTTCCTGATAACGCTGTGGTCATCGGCGAGTAGTATTTTAAGTGCTCCTGGCTTCATTGTTGCACCCATTTATGCAGTTCATTTATGCAATTCCCACTTGCTCCCTTCTGAGCAGCAGGGTGACCCTTGTTCCTTTACCCAATTCACTTTCAATGTCGATTTCCCCTCCGATGGAGAGGGCCCGTTCACGCATTCCCATCAGGCCCAGTGACCTGGGGCTGCTGATTCCATTCTCCTCGAAACCAGTTCCATTGTCGACAGTGATGAATGTAAAATAACCGTTCTTTCGTTCTGCTGAAACGGTAATTTTATCCGCAGAAGCATGCCGAACAATGTTGGTGAGTATTTCCTGGAAGATTCGGTAAATAACGGTGGTTTCTTTACCGCTGAATACCTCCCTGATAGCGGACAGGTCATATTCACAGCAAATGCTGGTTCTCCGTCTGAATTGCTCAAGTTGCCATTCAAGGGCCGGGATAAGGCCAAGGTGATCCAGAATGCCGGGCCTCAGTTCAGTGGCTATCTCCCTGACCGTATGGATCAGATTATCAACAGTGCTTGTGACGGATGCCAATTCCTGGTGAAGCTGGTCGTGTGAACCATCGGATTTATTGCTGATGCTCTCAATATCAAACTTCAGGGAGGTGAGCAGGTGCCCCAATTCATCATGGATCTCCCTGGCTATCCTGGTTCTCTCCTCTTCTGCCAGATCTTCTATGCGCCTGGTAAGGGCCTGCAACTGCTCCCGGGAATCGATCAAATAACGCTCAGATCTTTTTCGTTCTGTGATATCGCGGTTACTTCCCCGCTGACCGATCCATTTTCCTTTATCATCAAACACAGGCTGGCAACTGTGGCCAATCCAGCGTTCTTCCCCATTTCGGGTAATAATTCTGTAATCTATGGAACAAGCGCCCACACTCCTGTTGAGCTTATCATGATAATGTGTATGCACAAATTCACGATCCTCGGGGTGGGTAATCTGAATGACCAGGGAGGGATTCTGGCAAAACTCCTCCACAGTATAGCCGGTAATGGCCTGGCATGAGGGGGAGACATAGAGGAACTTTCCCTCGGGAGAGATCCAGGTTTCCCAGTCGTAGGTAAAGTCAGCGACGGTTCGGTATTTTTGTTCCGCAACGGTCAGCGATTTCTCCTTTTGCCTTCTAATTTTAATCTCATTCCTCAATTGGACAATTGCATTTTGCAGCTCTTCTGTTCTGGCCTTTACCAGATGCTCGAGCTCAATGTGCGATTGGATAATTTCCTCTTCCATTTGCCTGTGCTCCAGTTCACAAGCAGTCAGTATGGACACCTGTTTCAGCACGGTTTCTGTCCATCGGGTATCCACAAGGGGCCTACGTCCGATGACTGCGATCAGGCCGATGGGTCTGCTATTGGATCCCCAGAGCGTGATGCCCGCATAGCTTTCCGCACCCATTTCCTGCAATACCGCATCCTTTGGAAAAAGCTTGCGAACATTGCTTGGAAAGCAACAAATGGCCTGGCTCACCGCCTGGCCACATGGAGTATCCTCAAGTTTATATTTTATGTTATCTTCAAAATGCCCGTCGAAATACACAGCCACGGTCTGTGCCTCCGAGCTGCCCTCAGCAATCCTGTCGATGCATATATAATCCATGCTGAGGGTCCTGGCAAGGAATGCAGCCAGGGCATGGAAGAATTTATTATTGGATCCTGTCATCCGGTAGCCCTGCAAAAAAGCTTGAATATTTTCAATCTGCCTTTGCAATGTGACATCGGTCAGAGAGATGAGAATCCCGGGCTCATCCCCTGTTTCAGCAACAATAAGGTCCAGCTGAAGCCACAATCGCTCACCATCAGGACGGGCCATCCTCACCTCACACACCTGATGATCCCAGGTTTCCATAAGCTTCGACCAGCTCGTTCTGAAAATGGGCCTGTCTTCAGCCATGATGAAATCCGAAAACGTCCTGTTCAACAGGACCTCACGTTCATATCCAAGCAACCTGGCTCCTGGCCCGTTGACCTGGTTTATACATTCCACATTATTCAGCCTGTAATACCCATGGGGTGAGTAATCAAAAACATCCGATTGAGTTTGCTTCTGCCACATATTCGCAAACACTATTTAAGATTTGAAATGTGCTGTTCCAAACTCCATATTAATTTCCATACCCACTTGATAACTAAAAACATGTGAGAGAATTTTTGAATATCGCCGTTAAGTCATCTAAACTTAACTACAACTGAGGTTATTTCATATTTTATTTGACCAAGTGAAAATCCTCTTTGACAATAATCGGACTATACCGGACAAAGTTAAAAGTCAATAAGGGCCCAGAGGCAATTCAAATCCCGATCCGGGCCAGATAAGTCCCCGGGAAAACAGAACCCTCACGTGTCCCCCATGGCTTACTGAGGAGTTACCAAGTCCATCATGTGCCCAGGTGAATTTATGGTTTCAACCATGAATCCCAAGCAATGGTCTTCATCACCCGATGGGGGCCGGGAAATCCCTTCCCTTTCGGACGGCATGCATCAAAAAAGGGTCAGATCACTCTCCGCTTCCGTTTGATCAATGACTGACCAGTGGCCAACCGGTCTGTCTCCCCCGACGTGCCCCTCCATGCTGCCTGCTGTCAGCCCGATTTTTCCGGATAACCAAACTCTTATGAAACTGGATTTTGTTAGTTGAAATCCGTAATTTTAAGAACTGAAGGCCCGGAATATCACACCAAAAGCGTATCTGATACAAGATTATTAATAAGGTTATTGAGCAGAGTTGTAACATATGTTACAGTTTTAATGGATAATATCTAATAGATTCGATGCAACTAACATAGCCGAGCGGGATATTTGATTGTCGGAGGAGGATTGGAAGGCTTTAGAATCCGAACAGCACCCATGAAAAAGACCTTAAGAGTTATCCTGCCCTCTCTTTTCATTATATTTTTAACTGCAAACTTATCATTCGGTCAACTTGGCATCTCCGGAGAACTACGGACCCGGCCCGAGTACCGGAGAGGTTTAAAAACACTGGCATCGCCCGGCCAGGATCCCGCTTTCTTCGTTTCTCAAAGGACCCGGTTGAAATTCAATTATGGCGGGGAAAGAATGCGGTTCTTTATGACGCTTCAGGATGTCAGGACCTGGGGCAGCACTTCCCAGCTCAATTTATCTGATGATTTTCTTTCCCTGCATGAAGCCTGGGGGGAGCTGGTTATTTCAGACCATTTCTTCCTGAAGGCAGGGCGTCAGGAGCTGGCCTACGACGACCACCGGATCCTGGGTAATGTGGATTGGGCCCAGCAGGGCAGAAGCCATGACCTGGTTTTGCTGCGGTTCGAAAACAAGAATTTCAAATGGCACACGGGGTTTGCATATAATCAGGATAAGGAGCAGTTTTCCACCACCTATTATTCAGTGGGCAACAGCTACAAGACAATGCAATTCACCTGGTTGCACTCGGAATTTGAGAATATAAAGGGCAGCATCCTGCTGCTCAACAACGGCGTGCAACTGCCTGATTCAACCACCAGTTATTCCCAGACCCTGGGATCATACGTGAATGTGAACATAGGCAATTTGAATATGAACCTGGCCGGTTACTACCAGATGGGAAAGGACAACTCAAACAGGAAACTTTCCGCCGGCTATGTCTTTTCGGAAATCTCATGGCCCTTTGACTCCGGACTGATTCCATCCATCGGATTTGAATTCCTTTCGGGGACAGACCAGGACAACACCCTCATCAATCATTCATTTTTACCTCTGTACGGCACAAACCATAAGTTCAATGGACATATGGATTATTTTTATGTGGGCAACCATGCAAACAACGTGGGACTTTGGGATCCCTATTTGAGGCTGGTCTTCAAAAAGGGCAACTGGACCGCAAATGGAACCCTTCACCATTTTTCATCCGCCGCCAGGATCCTGGACCCCGTCAATCCTTCAACTGCATTGAAAAACGCGCTAGGAACTGAACTGGATCTGTCCCTGTCCTGGAATATTACCGGATTTGTATCCTTAAGCGGTGGTTATTCACAATTGTTTGCAACCTCCTCCATGGAGGCCATCAAAGGAGGTGATCACACCACTGCAAATCAATGGGCATGGCTCATGCTCTCTTTTAAACCTAACCTGTTACAACCCGATTAAGCTATGAAAATGAACCGGAGAGAGGTCCTGAGATCAATTGCCGCATTTTTACCCATAGGTGCAGCTTTTGCCGGGCTTGCCGCCATGGGGATCCGTTTTATAACACCATTGAAAAGGGAGATGGACAGAAGGATCTTCACAGTGGGATTGGATGAGCTTCCGTTGAATTCCTCCATGAAATTCCAGGACCTCAGGGGCCGCGATCTGATGGTTGTAAGAACCGGAGACCGGGAAGTCAAAGCCATTTCCACAGTTTGTACCCATCTGGGCTGCACGGTCTACTGGCAGCAGGACCGGCAGGAATTTTTCTGCCCCTGCCACAATGGCCGTTTTGATAAGAATGGTACCGTCCTTTCAGGGCCTCCTCCTGCCCCGTTAGAACTCTACAAGGTTGAAATTGAAGGCGATAACGTATTTGTTTACTTTAAAGATATAAAAGAGGCCTGATCATGGGACTAAAAAGCTGGTTTCAGGAGTCATTTCCTGTGGATACACAGGCCCTGATAAAAATTTCGTCCGAACCGATCCCAAACCATCTTAAAAGGTGGTGGTGGGGATTGGGGGGAACGCCATTGTTTATGTTCATCATTCAGGTAATCACAGGGCTGATGCTCATATTTTATTATGTACCCGATCCTGACAAGGCCTATCAAAGCGTGGATTACATCACTCATACAGCCAGGTTTGGCTGGTTGATCCGAAGCATTCACAGATGGGCTTCAAACATCATGATTGCCGCTTTGCTGTTGCATATGATCCGGGTTTTCTTCACAAGGACCTACCGGAAACCAAGGGAACTGAACTGGATGTTTGGAGTCACACTTTTCTTACTTACGCTCATGTTTGGCTTTACAGGATATTCACTGGTGTATGAACAGATGTCCTACTGGGCCATGAAGGTCGGGACTGGCATCGCAGGAGCCACACCATTTATCGGTCCCTGGCTTGCTGATTTTATAAGGGGCGGAAGTGAGATCGGGCAGAATACCCTGACGCGCTTCTTCCTTTTTCACATTGCACTCCTCCCCTTTTTAACACTGGCATTTATCGGGCTTCATCTGTACCTGATCAGGAGCCATGGTGTAAGCGAATTAAAGTTCCCCGGGGATGAACAGGCTCCAAAGAAGTCCTATCCGCTGTTTCCCGATCATGTATACACCGAGTTGATTATTGTAACCCTGATCCTGGTCCTGCTGGTAAGCCTGTCCCTGGTATTCCCCATCGGGCTTGGAGAGCCTGCAAATCCCAATGTGACTCCGTTGCACATCAAACCAGAATGGTATTTCTACCCGGTATTCAGGTGGTTGAAGATTACAAACCTGAAAGCAGGGGTGCTGGGCCCGATTTTTTTCATCCTGTTATTGTACGCCTGGCCGTTCATTGACCGGTTCTTTGAGAAGAAATTCCCGGGAAGCGAAATCCCCTTCTGGATAGGTATAGTGGGGTTTCTGACCCTCAATGTATTTCTTGTATGGGAAATCTTCGGACACTGACCCTTTGAAACAAATGCATTCACACCATAAAAAATAACTGTCATGTCAACCAGCTTAACAACAAAAAGAGTGATCATCGGGATTGCGAGCAGTGTACTGCTCATTGTCCTGATCATTGCACTTTGGAAGGAAACACAGGCGCAAATGCCTAATTTCAAGCCCGAACCCATCATGGATGCAGGCACCAAACACTGTGTGAGTTGCCACAGTGAAAAAGGAGTGGGCAAAGTGATTGCCGAACAATGGAAGGAGAGTAAACATGCGGAGGTAGGGGTCGGATGCCTTGAATGCCACCAGGCAGAAGAGGGTGATATTGATGCCTACATGCACGAAGGGCAACTCATCGCCACTATTGTCACCCCGAAGGATTGCGGGCGATGCCACGTGGACGAAGTGGAACAATTCACCCACAGTCACCACGCAGATGCCGGGATGATCATGGGCTCCCTGGATAATGTGCTTGCAGAAGT
>JAHEEC010000068.1 GCA_024640885.1 Bacteroidota bacterium
CTGGCCCATGATGAGCTGAGGGTTTACTACAAAACCCATTTTGACAGCGCATGGACAGAGGTTAAAAAGATTGGGGAATATGTGGATGAGGTCTATAACTGGACTGAACAGACCATTCTCCTTCCTGAAGGTGCCAAGGTCCCCGAATGTTATTTTGCGTTCAAGGCCACCACCAAATATGGCTGGGGTGTGGGCATAGATGATGTGAGGTTGATTGAGACCGACTATCAGCCCAGGCGGGTTGAGACAGTGACCATTTTCCAGGAGGATTTGGGCATCCTTCCCACAGGTTCGAAAAACAATCCGATCCTGAGAATAAACATAACCGTCAAGGGTAATTCAGGAACGCTCAACCTGAATTCCCTGGATCTTAGCTCCCTGAATACCTCCGATACCGATATTCCTGCCAACGGGGTCAAGTTGCATTATAATTATAACAGCCGGAATTTCTATGGTTCCACGGTCCTTGATTCGGCCACCTTTGGATCCGGAGAAGCCATGTTCAGTTCACTTGACTTCAACCTTCCCACCGGTCATACCTCCCTGTGGGTCTCCTATGACATCAAACAGGATGCGGTTCACAAGCACATGGCCGATGCCATGTTGAAAACGGGGAGCATTGATATCAATGGCAGCACATATCCGTCAGGGGATGTGTCACCTGCCGGAGGACGGCTGATCCGGGAATCTGTATTTTTCGATAATTTCTCATCTGACAGGGGGTGGGTCCTGTCGGGGGATTTTGAACGGGACCGGCCACATGGTCTCGGGGGCCAGTCCCTGGGAAACCCCGATCCGGTCTATGCATCGGGCGATACCATGATCCTGGGCAACGATCTTACCGGATTGGGATTCATCATGGGGGATTATGAACCCAACGTCAACAGGTATGGAAACCTGGCCACATCTCCCTCATTCGACCTCTTTTATTACAACGATGTCAAGGTGAATTTCCTGAGGTGGCTGAATGTGGCCAATAACGATACCGCTTCCATCGAAATGAGCCTGGATGGCGGAACTTCATGGAGTGAGATCTGGTCCAATGACAACAATGTATTCACCGACGGAGCCTGGAAATTCTACAACCTGAGTTTACCAGATGCACACCGGCAATCACAGGTAAGCCTGCGTTTCAATCTGGGCCCGACTACCCCGACGGACCACCTCTCCGGATGGAACATCGAGAATTTTGCCATTACCGGCAATTATGTGGAATATGATGTGGGTCCTGTTGCACTGCTTGGGCCCGGGACAGGCTGCGGACATTCATCCGCGGAAACGGTCAGCATCAGGATCCGGAATTTTGGTCCGGGTGCCACCCCTGATCAAATACCTGTCAGGTATTCCTTTGATGGGGGCGTGACTTTTACAGATGATATCATCAGCGGGAGCCTTGCTTTCAACGGGCAGCGGGATTTTGATTTTTCGGACAAGATTGACCTTACCACACCGGGTGTTTACCATGTGGTCATCCGGACCGCCCTGGATGTGGACGAGGAGTCGCTCAATGACCGGTTTGATACAATACTCTACGTGGATCCCGTTTACAAACTGCCATATGACCAGGACTTTGAAGGTGGGACTGATTTCTGGAGGGCCGAAGGCATCAATCCATCCTTTGAACACGGAACTCCAGCGGGATCCATCATCCATACGGCTGCTTCAGGGGTGAAGGCCTGGGTAACCAACCTGAATGGAACCTATACCGAAAATGAAGAGAGTTACCTGCTGGGACCCTGTTTCGATCTTACAGGCATTGATTACCCGGTCTTTGAATGCAAATTATTTATCAACACTGAAAGCGGGAAAGACGGAGTCAATCTTGAGTATTCCCTGGACAACGGCCAGACCTGGTCGCGTGTGGGCAACATGGGAGATGGGGATGCCTATTACTGGAACTGGTATAATTCTGATGCCATTTCGGCCCTGACCGGTGGTCATGGCTGGACAGGAGGCCCCGATGCATGGCACACTGCCAGGATATTGCTGGATACGGTCCTGTTCAGGAACATGCCCAGTGTAAAATTCCGTTTCCATTTTGCCAGCGATGACACTGAAAGTTTAGAGGGCATCGGTGTGGACGATATCCGCATCTATGAGGCTCCCCGGGATCTGGGGGTTGTTTCTATCGAGTACCCCGAAAGCGGATGTGCACAGGATATTGGAGACCATGTTTCTGTCACAGTGAAGAATTTTGGACTCGATACACTGATGGTTGGGGACACCATTTTTATCGGTTATGATCTTGAATCGAAGCCGACAGTAAAAGAGTCGTTTATACTCCAGGATCAACTTTTAAGCGGTGGTTCAACCTCCTTTGTATTCAAGAAACAACTGGCAGTCACCTCCTCGGGGTGGAAGGAGATCACAGCTTTTACCCTGCTGCCTGACGATATGGATTTTTACAATAAGATCCTGACCAATGATACAGCCTCAAAGTCCTTCGAGGTGGCGGTGACTCCCTATTTTGACCTGACCCCTGCCATCTATACTGTAAGGCCTGATACCATTGTACTGGATGCTTATACAGGGGATCCTGCAGATACTTACCTCTGGCAGGACGGTTCCACGGATCAGCTCTTCCATGTCACAGCCATGGCGGATGGAACTTATTATGTAACCGCAAGCAATGCCTATTGTGACTACAGTGATACGACCCGTGTCCATCGCCTGATCGCAGATGTGGGGGTGACGGGGATCCTTGAACCAGTTTCAAGCTGTGAGCTGGGGGCATCGGTCAAGCCGGTCATCCAGGTCATGAATTTCGGCACCGACACCCTGCACGCGGGAGATGTGGTCCCTGTCCGCTACCGGATTGATGGGGGAGCTGTCGTGCAGGAAACCGCAATAATTGCTTCAGAGGTCCTTCCCGACAGCATTTTTGCTTACACGTTCAATACTGCATCGGACTTGAGTGCGCTAAGCACATTTGCCATGCAGGCCTTCACAGATCTCCCCTTTGATAATGACATGACCAACGATACGCTGCACATGGATATCGAGGTCTATGGATATACTCCCATTGATCTTGGACCTGATGTGGTAGTCAGGGCATTGAGCTACACTATCGATGCAGGGGCTGGCTATGACACCTACCTGTGGCAGGATGGTTCCACCAGCCGGAATCTGTTAATCGATACGACCGGGCAATACAGGGTCACCGTAACGCAGGGGACCATGTGCGAGAATTCGGATTCTATTGATGTCACCTTGCTGATCCCTGACATCGGAATTAAAAGTCTCTTTAATCCAACGGATGCATGTGAGCTTTCCGCAACCGAGAAGCTGGAATTCCATATCGTGAACCTGGGTACCGATACCCTGCTGGTAAATGATACCATCTTTGTTTCATACCAGTTTAATGGTGGCTCGCTGGTATATGATAGCCTGCATGTAGACCGGAGGGTGGTACCGGGTGATTCGATTCTGTACTCATCTTCCCGGACGGTGGACATGGGCACTCTCGGCACCTACCAGTTCTCGGTGGATGTTTTCCACGCAGAGGACCTGGTTCCGGAAAACGATCACCTTGACCGGTCGGTTGAAGTGTTCGGCTATCAGGCCATTTCGCTGGGAGAGGACCAGGTTGTGAATGCAAAAACCTACACCCTGGATGCCGGAAGCGGATATCTCTCCTACCTATGGCAGGATGGGTCATCAAACCAGCAGTTTGTGGTGGAATATGAAAATCAAAGACCGGATTCCACTTACGCGGTTACCGTTATGGATCCAAACGGTTGTGAAGCCTCGGATGCTGTGAAGATTGCATTTGACCTGTGGGATGTGGGTGTGCTATCGGTGCCGAAACCGGGCTCTTCCTGCATGCTGACTGACCAGGAAGAACTGAGCGTCCTTGTAAAGAATTATGGAACGAATGCCATCGTCTATTCTTCAATCAGCGTAGTGGCCTCGGTGGACGCGGGGATCCCCATTACCATGCAAATCGGTTCATCCCAATTGCTCAATCCAGGGGATACCATGGAATTTCTATTCGGGGTACCCTTTAATTTCTCGGGACAGGGAGACCACCTGGTAACGGCCAGTTCATTGTACGGTAAGGATGGCGATCCCGCCAATGATACACTTGACCTAACCGTGAGCCATCTTGGGAACCCTGAACCCGATCTTGGCGGAGTCAATGACAGCCTGGCAACCTCCCTGCCGCTTACCCTGGATGCAGGAGCAGATTTTGTTACCTACCTGTGGAACGGGATTGCCGGAGGACGGACCTATAACGCAACCCAGTTTGGATGGTACATCCTTGAAGTTACCAATCCGGGTGGTTGCATGGGAGAAGATTCCATATTCCTGATGCAATCAACGGGTATTGAGGATTTCATCCTGCCCGGGGAGTTCAAGATCTATCCGGTGCCGGCATCGAGATTCCTAACCATAGAATACAGCTATAATGAGGCCGAGAATCTGATACTTGATATCTACGATTCCAGCGGTCGGAAAATCATGATAAAACAATTCCCCTTTGCCACAGAGATATCCGAGACCATCGATGTGACGGGAATGGCGCAGGGGATTTATTTCATGAGGCTCCGTTCAGACAACCGGCAACTGATCAGGCAGATCGTCATACATTAAGGGGAGATGATCAGCATCTTCCCCTTGCACAGGGGCTGTTGGTGATGAAGAAACCGAAGAAACCGCCCACTAGCAGGCTTTTTATGATGTCACCGGAGGGCATGCTTTCCATGAGCCTGCCCTCTGTGGCGTAGAAAAAGAGGAATCCGGCAACAGCGCCCACGGCAATGGCGATCAATGTTTTTCTCAAACGGGAAGAATTTATATGACGGGTCACCCAGCTTCCCTGAGGTTTTAAGTCCAGTGGTTTGAATTGCATATATATTTAAATATGTAGAAAATTAGATGTGTAAAAGTAATCATTTTGAATAATTGAAACTCTCTTTTAACTTTAGATTCTTGAAAAAAGGGAACTCAGGAGGCGAAAACCCGGGATTTATTCATTGTGCATGCATCATTTGAAAAGAAAGGTTACATATATTGCCGGGGGCGTAATGGGAGTGGTCATCCTGGTTTTGACATTGAAACTTATTCTCCACAACCAATTCATTGCAAGGATCCCTGAAATACCTGAATCACAGCTTCTTTCAGAAACGGTAAGGCAGCAGATCTCAGAAGCATTGGAAGTGGCCAAGCGAAAACCCTCTTCCCGCAACCTGGGCGTGCTGGGAATGGTGTACCATTCCAGTGCCAATTATGAGCAGGCCGCCCAATGCTATGAGCTTGCCATTGATAAGGATGGATCACAATGGAAATGGAATTACTATCTCGGTTATCTGAATATGGAGTTGGGTAATCCTGATGCGGTCATTGAGAATTTCAAACGGGTGACCGAGAAATATCCTGACCTTGACCTCGTATGGTACTATATTGGTTCGGAATATAAAAATCTGCGCGAAATTGAACTTGCAGAGGAGTCTTTCAGCAAGATCGTGATCCCTGAAACCAGGGTTTCTTCCAGTGCGGAAACAACAAGGATTGATCATTTCCCCCTCAGTGCCTATGCCAAGTACCAGCTGGCCAGAATCTATTATGACACCGGCCGGCTGGAGCTGGCAGAAACGACCCTGAAAGAGATAGTAGAGGATAACCCGTCATTTGGTCCGGCCTACAGGCTCCTTGGCAACCTTTACCGGGTGGAGGGTGACCTTCCACTGAGCACCAGGTACGGTGTAAGGGCCAATGACCTGGTGGCTTTTTCCCCACCTGTGGATACCCTTGTGGACCGGCTTGTATTGTTGTCCAGGTCCGAATTATACCTGCTTAAAAAAATCGATGAAGCCGAAAGAAGCATCTATTCCCAATGGACCCTGAGGCTCGTGAATAATGCCATCCAATACCTTCCTGACAATAAATATTTGATCTCTAAAGCCATAAAGATCTGTCTCTGGATGGGGCTCGATGCACAGGCCACCACCTACATTGACAGGCATATTGACTTTTTCCGGGATACTCCCCTTGAAATAAAAAAAACGGGGTTGTCCTTTTTTTTAAATGGATTATACCCCCAGTCCCTGAGGTACCTGAACAGGGCCATGGAGCTGGAGCCGGAGGACCTTGAAATCCAAAAGAAGCTGGCCCTGTGCAAATGGTATCTGGGTGACAAACAGGAAGCCGGCGATATGCTGAGAACTTTGGCCGATAAAAACCGGAACGATGGGGAGGTGATTGCAGAGGTGGCGGAAATATTATTCTTCAATTTCAGAGAGGGAGAGCGGGATGTTGATCCATATTTAAGAAGAGCCATGCAGCTATCACCCTCAAATCCAAAGGTACACAAGGTGTTTGCGGGGATCGCCGAAAAGAATGGAAGGATCCGGGATGCAATTGTACAATATGAATATGCGTTCAGGGGTGATCCAGAAGATTTAACCACCATCAAGTATCTTGGCAATATGTTGCTGGACCAGAACCTCTGGGAAAAATCCCTCTGGCTTTACAGGGAGGCCCTCGGAACCCATCCCAATGATCCTTACTTCCTGGAAAGGCTCGGCACCCTGCTAATTGCATGTCCGGACTCCTCCCTGAGAAATATTGAGGAGGGAATCGAGTATTCAGAAAGGGCGTTTATCCATAAATCGAGTCGTCCCAACACGCTTGTATCATCGGGCAGGAGCCTCGCATATGGATATGCGAAGCTTGGGGATAAGGAGGAGGCCATTGACATTATCAGTCAGACCATCAATATTGGCCTCCGTGAAAAGATCTCCCCGTCATACCAGCAGGAATTGCAGGAGCTCTATGAAACTTTCATGCAAATGGGGAATTGAGCCAGGTCACCGGTTCACATCCAGGGTCCCGTTGTTGAGCCACAAAGTGATCCTTCCCATCCTGTCATAAGGGGGGTATGTGTGCATTCCTCCCGTAATGACGTCCATTTGCCCGTCGTTGTTAAAATCACCGGGTTCACAGGTGAGAAGGTGGGTTGGATCCCTGGAGATCTCGTGGAGGATGAAGTTCATGCCTCCCGAATTCTCAAGCCAGATAAAACTGTTCGAGGCGGGATCGGCCCAGATGTTAAAGGCGCTCACCGCGAAAAGATCCATGTCCCCGTCGTTATCGATGTCTGCTGACCTTACATTGGTGGCCCCTGTAAAAGAACAGATCCTGTGAAATTCAAAAGAGAGCTCCCCTTTATTCTCGAGCCACTGCACACCGTGCCATGGACGTCCCTGGGGGGGGATATAATCGAAAGCATCTCCGTTGGTGTAAAGGATATCCACATCACCGTCCAGGTCCAGGTCATCCAGTGCGATCCCGCTGGAGCCATAATCCTGGTTGTTGGATCCAAATAGCAGCCTGGGCTGGAACTGGCCGGTTCCGTCATTGATAAAACAGTAGATCTCCTCCCACTCCTGGCTCACCAGTGATATGATATCCAGATCATGATCCCCGTCAATATCCACCAGCTCCACGTTGATGGGGCCTGAGAGGTATTGCAGGATGTGACTTTCAAATTTCCACTCCCCCAGGTTCTCGATCCACCGTGTCTCACCATCATCATAACCAAACTGGGCCACTGCAAGATCATTGTCCCCGTCATTGTCCAGGTCCCCCGCCCGCACATCGGAGACCCGTGCGATCTTATCCACGATCACGTGTTTTTTAAAATTGAATGTGCCATCGTTTTCAAGAATTACCACCGAACCGATCTTGTCATTATTCGGGAAAAGCATTCCCAGGACACCCACCATCAGATCCAGGTCCCCGTCTCCGTCAAAGTCGGTCACCTGGACATGGGATGGTGCGACAATATCATTGGCCAGCACCGATTCGGTATAGGTCCCTGCGGGATACTGACGGATCCAGGAAATGAAATTGCCCCTGTCATCGCACACGATCACGTCCAGCAACCCGTCTTCATCAAGATCAACTGCCTGGATGTGCGCAATGAGGGGTGGCTCAGAATAGGGTTCCCCGATGGAAAGGGTGTCGAGGAAATAGATCCTTTCCCCGGTTACCTCATCCGCAGGGCCGGCGGCCTTTCCGACGGATTCTGAGCTCCCGGTGATGCGCTTGATCACCTCGCTCCAGGTCAAACCGGTTCGTTTAGCCTGGTAACTCAGCAACAGGAGCGGAAGTCCCGCCAGCACTGCGATGGTGATAATGACAGGAAAAATCCGTTTATATTGCTTCTCCTTTTTCTTAGGGGCAGATCTTTTGCTGGTCATGAATTACCGGGTTGGTCATTGAACGGTTCACAATCTCCAATAAAAATAGTAAAAATGTGGGATGTGGATTGCATGATCAACGATCAGGTGCCCCGTCAAGGCCGCTGTGCTTCGAATTTCATAGGGGTAATGGATGGAATTATTATATTAGGGGATGCTATTCCATTACTTACAAATTCTTATGGCACCACACATTAAGCGGGCATCCAGGTACATTTTCCTGGTTTCCATGGGGCTTGTTATATCCCTGCGCCCGGCGATTACACAGCGCCGGGGTTTTATTGATGACTTTGAAAACGGGACCCTTCAATTCAACCGGCGGTCGGGGCAGACCGACCGTCCCCCATTTATCATCTGGGGAACGGTGACCCCCGGGACCTATGGACTCTCGGAGGCCGGCGGGGTGCTGAGGATCGACTATTCAAAGCAACAGGGGGCAGGGGCCTTTGACAGGTTTACTTTCAGGCCATTCAGGGCCATTGATGTCACCTCCAATCCCAGGATCCAGCTGCAGGTAAGGTCGGATGTGGAGACCAGGCTCACCCTGAGCCCAACCTATTCCCTGGAACCTCCCACCTATGAATTCATTGAAAAGGCGGTTCCGGGTGATCAGCGGTGGCACACCTTCACATTTGACCTGACGCGCTCCTATTACAGCAAGTACGGGGAGGTGGAGGCGGTTGATTTTTACCTTGATATGGACACATCACTGACCACATCGGGTCGAATTGAAATGGATAATTTCAAAATGGCGTGGTACCTGATCAGCGTCACTGAACTGGAGGCTACCGTGTCTGAAGGGGAAAATATTTACCTCTCGTGGAGCACATCCGATCAGGAACGGACAGGAAAATATTTGATCTACAGGGGTGAGGAGCCTGGATTTGAGGTCAGTGAAAGCAGCCTGATCGCGGAGACCCTCACCCCGGGTTACCGGGATGCCGGGCTTGCACCTTACCGGCACTATTTCTACAGGGTGGTCCCCGTACACACCGGTGGAGAGGTGTTTTTTGAATCGGCCGAAGTACACGGGGAGACCTTTTTCCCTGGGAGAACTCCTGTGATCCGCCTGACCGCTTCAAATGGCACCACCATCAAGAAATATGAAAAATTCGAGTTGTGGTTCGACCTTGAAAACGTGGGGATCGAGAACCCATACGATCCGGGGGATATTGACATCTATGCGATGTTTTCAACCCCTTCGGGAAAACAGATCAGGATCAATGGTTTTTACGATAATTACGAAAATGCAGACCAGTGGAAGATCCGCTTCTCCCCAGGTGAAACTGGGGAATACAGTTACCGGCTGTTTGTGGAGGATGCGGGTGGCACAGGTGAATCCGCGGAAGGCACTTTCGTGGCCGTGGGGTCGGATCACCATGGCTGGATCAGGCCATCCACCGTCAACCCGCACTATTTTGCGCACGATGACGGCACATCTTTTTACGGGGTAGGGGTCTATTCCCCGTGGAGGAATGACATGGAACGGTTCGACAACCTGGCAGCCCATGATGTCAACCTCTTTGCCATCTGGGATATCACCTATGGAGGATTTGTGAACGGAACCGGCCTCATCGAGGAAGAGCTGGGCCGATACAACCAGTTGAAGGTGGGCAGGATCGATTCCATGCTGGCCATCCTGGAGGAGAGGGACATACAGCTCATGTATGCCATCTGGCCCCATGACCTCTTCTCCGAGACTGTCTGGGCCGCTGTGTGGAAACAGAATCCTTACAGCCAGCTGATCGATGTGGATGACGTCTACAGTGATTCGCTGGTCTGGGAGTACCAGAAAAAGAAATACAGATACATGATCGCCAGGTTCGCCCATAGCCGCAGCATGGGGATCTGGGAACTGATCAACGAGATGAACGGTACCGATGGATGGGCCCATGGCAGGTACCAGGAGTGTTACGACTGGGTGGAGAAATGCGACCGCTATTTTGAGGAGAACGATCCGTACAACCATCCGGTCACCGCATCCTTCAGTGGTGGATTTACAGAATACCGCGAGGAATTGTACCAGCGGAATGACATCCCCAATATCCATATGTATCCGGCCCAGGGGTGGGAAAAGAAATACCCTGCCGACACCATGCGCAGTGCCATGTATAACTATGCATGGGCGAGCAAAAGGTTCTGGGACCACTTTGATAAACCGGCCATCTTTGGAGAATCGGGTGCCGACCTTGCGTATTATCCACCCAGGGAGAGGGAGTACCATATTGCGTATCACAACCAGCTGTGGGCCTCGCTCACCAATGGATTGGCGGCCACCCCTGTCTGGTGGGATTACACGGTGCTGACCGATGAGGACTGGGACCAGTTGCAGGTCCTTGCAGGTTTTGTCTCAGATATCGATTTTGCAAACCGGCCATATGAGCCCATGAGCGTATCTGCCAGTGGAGCAGATCTTTTCGTGATGGGAACCGGGAACGATGCCTTCGGCTGGGGCCGCTCCTTCGAGAAGGAGGATATGAGCGGTTCAGAGCTGACGATCCTGGGACTGGACGATCATTCTTACACCATTACCTGGATCGATCCCTGGAATGGTAAAAAAATAAAATCCACATCGGGAAAATCACAGGACGGAACACTGGTCCTGAAGGTCCCCAGAATGGATGAAGCCCGGCCCGATGTGGCCTTCAAGATCGGGGGTTGAAAAAAACTATATATGGCAGGGCCAATAAGAATATTCCATGATTGAAAATTGTAACCCTTGATCAAGCGCATTAAAGGAGTGATTCCCGGGTTCAGTGAATCCTTTAAACTCCCGGTGTTTTATTTTCTGATGAATGCCTCCTTCGCCGGGTGGCAATCCTTTTACAACCTTCACCTCGACCACATCGGGTTCACCAGCCTGCAGATCGGGGGATTGAACGCCATCTTTATCTCCACCTCCGCGCTGGTGGTGCCTTTCTGGGGGATGATCGCCGACAAATTGGGCAACAACAGGGTATTGCTGCTGCTCACCTCCGTTTGTGCGGTGATGGTATTCCTGATCGGGGAGACCATCACCTTCCACTGGATGGTTGTGTTCATCGCGGTGATCTCGGTGTTTCACCAGCCCTCCGGGGCGGTGGTGGATGGGATGACCATGGGGTATATCAGGGTGAATCCCAGGTTTACCTACGGACAATTCAGGCTGTGGGGATCGGCCGGTTACGCCGTCGCCTCACTGGTGGTTGGTTTTTTTGCCCAGCGCAATTCGGGTGTCATCTTCCGCATCTCGGCGGTGTTGTTCCTGCTTCTTTCCCTGTTCAACCTCTTCACGCTTCCCGCCCGGCCGGTCAAAAACAGGAACCTGGTTACATTCAGAAGTTTCGGGGTGTTTTTTCGGAATGCGAGGCTGCTTGTGTTCCTTCTGATCATTCTCTTCTATGGAATGGCCGTTTCCCCGTTGCACCAGTTTATAAATTTGTATTACAATGATATTGGAGCAGGAAGTTCATTCATTGGTTCGGTATTCTTTATCCAGGCAGCCTTCGAGGTCCCTACATTCCTTCTGGGCGCCAGGCTGGTGAAGCGGGTCAGACCGGAATGGATGATCATGCTGGCCATGGCTGTATCTGCGGCGAGAATGGTCCTTTATGGATTGATCACCACCCCGGAATGGGCCCTTTCGTTGAGTATATTCCACGGGATCACCATCGCATTCTTCCTGATTGGTGTGGTGGAGTATGTACAGGCCCGCACCCCTGACCACCTGCGAACGACTGGACAGGCATTGATCTGGGCCTTCCATTACGGGGCAGGGATCACCTTCGGCAACCTGATCCTGGGTTATTTACGGGATACCACCGGAATGCTCAGGGCCATGCATATTCATGCAGTGATGGCATTGGCGATTCTGGCGGTCGCCATGTGTTTTTTCCGCTTTACAAGGGAGAGGTAGGGCTCCTTCCTGTGCGGGAGGATCCTGAATGATCACCTGTCCCGTTTTATGATCCTTTCACAGTTGCTGACAGGATTTGCAAAAATAGACCGCCCCACCCAGGTATGCCTCCTTTACAATGGCACCGCCACAGTTGGGGCAGGGATCTTTCACAGTCTTCTTTGAGAGCAGGGTCTTGTATCCCCCCGGGTTCCCGAACAGGTCCTTTTCTGTATCCCGCCCTCCTTCTCGGGTCATTCGGTCCAGCGTTACCTTCAGGCTGTGAAACAATTCAACCTTGTGAAAATCGGATAGAGTGGATTTTTTTCGCCTGGGATGAAGTGCCGCATTGAAAAGAATATCCTGCAACACCCCGTTGCCGACCCCAGGAATGCGTTGTTCTGTGGCAAGCAAAGCCTTCAGAGAAAGATCTCTGGTTGTACTTTTCAACAGGTTTTCAAAAAACAATTCGTCAAACGATTCTTCCAGAGGGGAAATGCTGTTCAGGCTGCGCTGATAATATGGATTGTCCAGGATGCCTTTGTATGCCCAGATCCCTCCATACATGGCCACGGTGAAAGCAATGCAGCTTTCGTCGTCAAAAGCGATCAGCAACTGGTGTTTCCCGGGGCGCTGTTCATGAGGTGCATAATACCGCATATTTATGCCTTCACCAATGGTGAGGCGAATCTCCCCGTCAAAAAAGAGGTCCACAAACATGCCATGTCCTTTTGCCGTGATAACCTGCCTTCCTTGAAGCAGGCCGGGGTATCCGGCCTGATCGCCGTGAAAGAAGGCGAATTTATGGGGAGTAGTGGCGTTGTGCACTTCCCTGATTTTTTTGCCTGCCAGGGTCTCGCACGCCTGGGTGCCCACGGTATTAGATTCGGGAATTTCTAACATGATTGTATTATTTTTGTAAGCAACAGGATCTCATCAATCAAGTTATGAATAATTCCAGTCCGGAAATAATCCAAAAGAAAAAATCCCAGCATGAAATTGATCCAGCTTAAGTCCACCATTACATGCCCTGAATGTGGTTATTCCAAAGTGGAGACCATGCCGGACAACGCGTGTGCATTTTTCTATGAATGTGAAAACTGCAAGACCATCCTGAAGCCAAAAAGGGGTGATTGCTGTGTGTATTGCTCCTACGGTACAGTGAAATGCCCACCCGTGCAGGCAGGGGAGAGGTGCTGTTGATATCTGCCATCAACTGGTAGGCGTTTTATTCATACTTTTCAGAAAGTTGTTTCTATCAGTTTAACCCATAAAATATATAACCATGATGATCAGAAGATTATTCCCCGTATTGATCTTTGCCATGGCCGTTGCAGGGTGCAGCAGGTACGGGTATGTTCAGCTTAACTATCCCACCGCCCCGGTAGCCTACCTTCCGGATGATGTCCACAGGATCGCTGTGGTGAACCGTTCACTCACCAGCGAAGAAGATGAAAATGCCAAACGTGTTGAATCCATCACCACGGGTGAAGTGGCGGGCTCGGACCGGCTGGCATCCGATGAATGCATCAAGGGGGTTTATGAAGGGATCAAGGCGCTGGGAAATACCGAGCTGGTCATTCCGACCCAGCTCAGGATGGTGGGAACGGGGACCCGTGAATTGCCCGAATTGCTGGAATGGGACCTGGTGAAGAAAATCTGCGCAGATGAGGGATCGGATGCACTGCTGGTCCTTGAGGTCTTTGATTCCAACAGTGACATCCTCCTGTCGGCGGCTACCGAACAGGTGGCCTCGATCCTCTCCACGGGCACCCTGAAACCCGTTGAACCCGGCAGGGTCAACGTGAATGTTTCGTGCTACTGGCGGTTGTATGATCCAAAAAGGCAGGCGATCATCGATCAGTACCAGGACAACACTTACATGGCTTTTGACCTCAGGGAGAGCCTGCCTCCTCCCCATGCACTTCCTGAAACGGCCTACGGCGCCGGGCTCAACTACATTCAGAGGTTCCTTCCGGGCTATTACCGGGTGAAAAGGGACCTCTATAAGCGGACCAGCGGTTCAGCCAAGCAGCAGTTCAAAGCCGGATACCGGAGGGCAGAGGTGGCCAACTGGCAGGGGGCCATTGAGGTCTGGGATGAGTTGCTGGATCACCAGAAACGAAAGACTGCGGGCAGGGCATGCCTGAATATCGCAGTGGCCAACGAGGTGCTCGGCAATACGGACATTGCCCTTGAATGGGCCAAAAAGTCCTATGAATTTCATAAAGACAAACTGGGCAGGAGCTACTCCAAGATCCTGCTCAACCGGAGGGATATCGAAGGGTACGCACCCTGATCATCCTTACTGAACCCGGTAGGCCGCCAGTGCATCCCCGTGCCTGATGTACATGATCCCCCCGGCAATCACCGGGTGGGAGAAGTGCTGACCGGTTCCCGGGGTGACTTTCATTGACCCTTTGTTTTCAAAGGAACCACCCTGGCGGGTGACCAGGTTGATGGAGCCGTTGTTCCCGTAGCAGAAAAATTTATGATCCGCATAGGCCAGGCTCCCGGTCGATACCCTGATCGAATCGACAACCGATCCATGCTCAGGTTCAAGGCAGACCAGCTCATTCCCTTTTAAGGTGGTGTAAAGGTGATGGTCCACCACCACCAGTCCGCCGAAATTGTTCCGGATCCCGGGATTGCGCCAGACCTCTTTGATTCCCTTCCCGTCGGGGGTCAGTTCCAGCCTCATGGCACCCTGCCCTGTTTCGTCGTTTCCTACGAAATAGAGGTACCCGTCCACATAGACCGGCGTGTTGCAATGTTCACCGTCAAATTCATAGCCCTCCAGGGGGTATGAGGCCAGCAGCTCACCGTTTCCCGGATCGACCGTAACCAGATAATGGCGCGAAGTGGCGATCAGGACCTTCCCGCCGGGCAGGTTGGCCAGGACCGGCGACCCATAGGCAAAAGTATCCCTGAGCACCTCCGATGTCCACACCGTTTTACCAGTGAACCGGTCCAGTGCAGCCATGTTGGTTTTTGTCCCTCCCGGGAAACAATAGACCTTATCACCATCCACCACCAGGGATTCGGTGTAACCGAATTCGCTAATCCAACCCCCCAGGTCTTTCACGATGTGGAGGGACCATTTCTCAGCCCCCGTGGAGGCATCAAAGCAGGCGATCCTCCCGGTACCGGACGTGGTATACACCAGGTTGCCCAGTACGGTGGGAGTGGACCGGGCTCCGGGATAGGTGCTTGAGAAACCTTCGCCCAGGAACTCTTCCCCGTTGGGGGATTTCCAGCGCATGTTCCCTTCCGGGTCCAGGGCAAACAGGTAGCTTTTACCCTCCTGTTCGCCGTTCACAAAGATCATTTTGTCAGTGACCACAGGGCCCGCAAAACCCCGGCCGAGCCCTTCATATGCCCATTTCAGTTCAGGTCCATTGTCGGGCCACTGGTCCATCAGGCCGGATTCCGGAAAGATCCCGTTTCGGTCGGGTCCACGCCACTGGAATAACTCGTTTTTGCAACCCAGGGTCAGCGCAGATGCTGCAAGTGCGATGATGATAAGATTTCTGCTCATCTGTGTTCAATTAGATGAATGATCATAGAAATAATTGTTCAGTTTGCTCCTATTCTACCACAGCATGCTCAACCAGTTTCTGGAACTCGGCTGCATAGGGGACACCCATGAAGGGGATGTACTGGGTAAGGGCAAGGACCACCATGTGGTTTTTGGGATCTGCAACAAAGTGGGTGGATGCCATGCCTGACCAGGAATAGGCACCTGTTTCCAGCACCACCTGTCCACCAAGTCCGTAACCGATCCCCTCCTGGTAAATGGTTGTGGAAGGCATCTGGTCGCTCATGATCAGTTTCACCGTGGATTCCTGCAGAACGCGCACTCCGTTCAACTCCCCCCCATTCAGAAGCATCTGGCCGAATTTTCCGTAATCGCCTATGGTGGATACCATTCCGCCACCCCCGGAAAAGAGTGTCACCTTTTGCTTCACGCCATTGGTCATGCTTTCCACCGGAGTGAGCTTCCCGGTTTCTTTGTCCGGGGTATAGATCATCGCCAGCCGTCCGAAATCTTTTTCCGGCACCTCGAACCCGGTATCATCCATACCAAGGGGATCGAACAGGCGGGCCCGGAGGAATTCATCAAATGGCATTCCCGACAGCACCTCCACCAGGTAGCCGGCCACATCAATGGAAACTGAATATTCCCATACAGAACCCGGTTGGTTCTTCAGGGGAATGTCTGCAAGGATATGGATCATTTCTTCAAGTGTAGTGTAGCTCAATGCTCCTCCGGGAGCAGCTTTCTGATAAAGGCTGTCCACATGGGAAACTCCCCAGCCATAACAAAATCCGGCCGTATGGGTCAACAGGTTCCGGACCGTAAAGGGATGCTCCTGCTCCACCTCCCTGCCATCCACCCACACCTTTGTGTTTTCAAATTCGGGTATATAGACCGCCACCGGATCGTCCAGCCGGAACTTACCCTCTTCGTACAGCATCATCAGGGCCACAGCCGTGACCGGTTTCGACATGGAATAGATCCGGAAGATCGCATCCTCGGTCACCGCCCGGCCTTCCTCAATATTTGCCAGGCCCATGGTTTTCCGGTGAGCGATTTTTCCATCCTTGATTATCATCGTGGAGATGCAGGGCAGCCGGCCTTCATCCACGTAGGACTGCATTTTCTGATCAGCTATTTCAAGGGTGTCCAGTGAGAGGCCCGAAACAGTTTTAGAAGTGTGGGTGCAGGAGAAGGAGATAGCAAGTACAAGTGTAAGGCCAATGGCGCAGGGAAGCGGAAGTGAATTTGATCGTTTCATGTGAAAGTATCGTTGATAGGTTTAAAGACCAAGTTAATGAATTTTTAATATCAGGCCCGTTCCATGGTCAGTCACAATGGATCCTTTGGATTCGAACTTTCACACCGGGCATCAGATCGCCTTCCATTTCTTTAACAGGTATTCCGACATCAGGAAATCATACGCGTTGTAACGTGCAAACCCCTTGAGGAGATCTTTTTTCCCATCATAAAGCTGCTTCACCACATTCACTATTTCGGGATCGGAGATATGGGCAGCATCCAGGCTGTTCAGGGCAAAATTCCGGTCCAGCATGTCGTAAGCTCCGCCGGTCAGGATGCGAAGGTAGGTTTCAACCGACGATTCTTTCTCTCCCAGATGATACAAAGTTTCGGCTGCAAGAATGGCCACCGCCGAAGATTTGTCAAGGGAAGCTTTTAAAAGGGCGTTCCCTGCTGTGGCGGCCACCTCCTTGTGGATCAGCAGTCCTGTGGCTCCCCAGAAACGCATGGCAGGATGGTCACTTTCCAGGAATTCAAGGTAGGAGGGAAGATCCCCGGAACCGGGCCGCGTCGCTTTTTCCGCCGCCTCCATCAGTTGATGGAACGGACAATCCGCCGAACGCATGTAGTCGTACATGGAGCCCTCCCCGGCCAGGGAGGGGTATTCGGTTTCCGGTACAAGGCCCACGTCCCTGACCTCGGACATCCAGGAGTAGTTCTCTTTTCGCATCCGCTCAAGCACCTCTTTATATTCCGGATCACCAGCCAGGTTATGCACTTCCCAGGGATCGTTTTCTGTGTCATACAACTCCTCTACCGGTTTGGTCCGAAAAGGGATGGACTGGATCTCGTTGCATGTCCCGGCAAGGAAGGCCTCCTCCCAGGATTGTGCAGATGGAGAATTAAACAGGAACGCCAGATGCTGCATTGGGATCCGGAAGGGCATGTAATTCCGGATATACCTGTATTTATGATCCCTTACTGCCCTGCTCATATCGATGCGCTCATCCATCCTTCCCCGTGTCATATGCACGTATTCAGGTTCCCTGGTCACCTGGCTGCCAAGGAAAGCATCGCCCTGCAGGTATCCGGGGATCTCCTCTCCCGTGATGCTGAGCAGGGTTGGAACCAGGTCTACAAAACTGATCATCCGCTCCACCGGATCTCCTGGCTTTGCCCCGGGGTAGAGGTATTTATATTTTTCCGGGATCCGGAGTATAAAGGGTACCCGCGTACCGGTTTCGTAGATATATCTTTTGCTTCTTGCAAGCACTCCACCGTGGTCCGCATAATAAAACACAATGGTATTCCCGGTCTCTCCTAGTTCGTCCAACTCCTGAAGGATCTTTCCAACATGCGCATCCATCTCCTCGACCCTGTCGTAATAGAGGGCCCAGTCATGCCGCATCTCGCTGTTGTCAGGCTGGTAGGGGGGGAGAACCACCTTCGCCGGATCATGCCTCGGGGTGGCGGAACCCTCTGCCGGTCCAGAACCATCCACCGGAGAAGCCGGGAAAATCATGCTCTCATGGGTTTCGAATAGGTTGAATATTGCAAAAAACGGTTTTCCCTCCGGTCGGTTCTTATAATGTGCCCCGGGGCTGCTCTCGTCCCATACCTTTGCCGGATCGATATTGTTGCAATTGTAATCTGTCTTTGAGTTGTTGGTGCAGTAGTAACCCGCCTCCCTCAGCAGGGAAGAATAGGCCTGGATGGATTCTGATTTTTTATAATTGCTCCGCATCTGCTCGTTGCCGTTCGATGCCGCATACACGCCCGTGATTATGGTGTTTCGGGCGGGGGAACATACCGGACAATTGGCAAATGCCCGGGTATACCGGAATCCTTCAGAAGCCAGCTTATCCAGGTTGGGGGTGGTGGCATTCTTATCCCCGTAGCACCCCAGTATGGGGCTGTTGTCTTCGCTTGTGATCCACAGGATATTGGGCAGATCAGGACCCTTTTGAGCGCGTGCAACCACAACCGGCCCGAAAGATATCAGAAGGCCTCCGAGCAAGAGATTTAAGATCTGAGAATTAAATTTCATGGGGATGGTGATTAAGGCATCCTGAAAGATAATTATTATACGCAGAATTGCCGAATGGCAATGGGGAAAATTCACCCATAGAGCCACGCCCCCTCATTTCACCTGAACTGTTGCCCATTCTCTGAAAAGGGGGGCGGGAGCCCGTTTATTTCCATTGATTTTGATTGGATTTGTTGTATTTTTAAAGGCAAACCATTGACCGGCAAGCCCGATTCACTAAAAAACTGCACACATGAAAAAGATCCTCCTGTCTGGCCTGATGATCCCTTTGCTCATTGGAAGTTGCACCCTGGAAAAAGCGCCTCCCCATGAGGGAGCCTGGAGGCTGGACCGAGAATACCAGGTATCGGGTGACCAGGTTTCGACAGTATTTCCAGGGGTTAACTCTGGCAGTGAGATCAAAGTCTGGTCGGGGAGGACCTTTGTCTTCATAGGCAGGTTTGAACATGACTCCACTTACACCGATAACTATGGAGGGGGGACCTATACCCTGGAAGGGAACAGGTATGAAGAGACCGTGGAATATCACAGCGCCCCTGAGTACCTTGGTCAGAAGGTCCAGCTGTGGCTGGAGGTCAGCAACGACACCCTTACCCAGAAGTGGCCCGTGGATGAAAACGGAGCGGTGGATAAAAACGGGTACCACATGGAAAAATGGGTCCGGATCAAATAACCAACCGGAGGCCGGCCATGTACGGGGATTCTATTTTATAACCTTGATATCCAGGTTTTTCCACTGCACCTTGATTCCCCCGCCCGAGTGGATCTGAAGGGCGATGATGCCAGTTGCAGCTCCGATCTTTTCGTCTTCAAGGGTGATCATCTTATGACCGTTCAGCCAGGTTTCCACCAGGCCTCCCACCGCACGGACTTTCATGGTGTTCCACTCGCCGAATTTCAGGTATTTATCTTTTTCAGGATCTGGCTTGATGAGCCATTCCCTTCCGTAGGATTCGTAAATGCCCCCGGTATTGTTTCCGGGAGGTGCCACCTCGGCCTGCCAGCCGGTGATCTTCGTACCTTCGATGGATGAACGGAAAAATACCCCGCTGTTCCCGTCAGCTCCCTGCTTGAATTCCACTGTAAGTTCGAAATCCTTATACTGCTTCACTGTTCCCAGGTATCCGTATTCCTTGTCAGGGCCGCTTTCACAAACCAGGAGCCCGTCCTCCACATACCATTTTTCAGTACCGTATATTGTCCAGCCCGTCAGGTCCTTTCCGTTAAACAGGGATTCTGTCTGGGCAAGGACCAATCCCTGGCCGCAGAGGATCAGGGCGATCATTGGAATGAAATGCTTTTTCATGTTCAGGTGAATTTGAATGAGGCATAAATATACGATGGTTTGGTTGATTATCCATTGCATTTTCATGATCCTCGAGAATTTTCATCCACTCACTGCGGTTGCTGGTCGCCCTTTCGTTCAGCAGGGCCCTTTCCTGTCCGGATACATAAAGCCGGTGTCTGACCTTCTCGTGGCCGGCATCATGAAGAAATCCATCCACTGACATAAATTCAGTGAATACTACGTGGAGTTTTCCAGGAGCAGAAATCCATTCGACCAGCTCGCGGAAAACCGTATCGGTCATATCTTCCATGGGAGCAAGTGCGAAGAACGGCCTGGGTAACCGGGCCCAGAAATTCATGAATTTCCTCCCCCATGTTTTCCCCTTCCGAAACAATTGAATTGGATTGGAGCCCGATCCTGTGGTATAATAACATTTCCCCCCTGTTTGATTTCTTGATTAATCCTAAAAAAGAGGGTTAATCATTTGGCGGATCAAAAAGTTGAAATTATACCTGGGATAGCTGTCTCGGAGACCTTCACCTGAAGGTCACTGAGGCCACTTACTTTTTACGGGTGTCTCTTACCATCTCCTCCAGGTCCTCCTCTTTGCCAACGACCAGCAGAGAGTGATCCATATCCAGGATGGTTTTTTCAAACCCCACATAATCCATTTTATAAGCATCCTTATCCTCAGGATCGCTGATCATGCTCTTTAGCCCGATGATGTTCACGTTATATTTTGTCCTTATTTCATGGTCCACAATGGATTTTCCAGCCAGGGCACTTGTGATCGGAACCTCGATAAGGAAAATGTCGGAGGCGAACTCATCAATAAATTGAAAGTTCCTGTTCAGCAGTTTCAACGCAAATCTTCTCCCCTCGTGTTTCTCGGGGAACAGGGTTTCGGTGATCTGCATTTTTTCCAGGACCCTGTACTGGATATCTTTGGTGGCCCTGGCATAGATGG
>JAHEEC010000158.1 GCA_024640885.1 Bacteroidota bacterium
CTTAAAATCTTTGCCAGAATGAAAAGAGTGTTTTACGCCCTGACAGTTGTATTGTTTGCTTTCGGCCAGCTGGCCGGACAGGTTCCCACCATCAATTCAGATGCGTGGATCGCCAACGGGAGGAATTTTGATGTGGATGTGGCCAATGGCAGGATCTACCTGGTTTCCGACCACTATTACGAACTGAGCCTGGACGGTACCCTCACCTATACCAACAGCAATATCGACGACACTGGCCAGGGCTCCCTTGATTTTGGGCCGGCCATCGATGTGGGAGCCGATGGGGTGGTCCATGTGATATACAGGAGCGGGGGGAATGCTTCCGCCGGTTTTAACCTGAACTATTCCCGGCGGGATGCAGGTGGTACATGGTCTGTGGAGAATAACCTTGTGGGTTCACCGGAGGCGAGGAATTACGTGGTGGATGTAGTGGCCATGGATGGGGGGCAGGCGGTCTATGCCCACAGCAAACTGACCACGACTGATGTGGCCGGTTCGATCTATTTCTATAAATTGAATGGATCCAGCGTGGACTCCTGGGGAGATTTGGGAAGCAACAGTTATTACCGCGTGGATGCGGATTTCCGCATGGAGCGTTACCAGAATACCTTGCATCTGGCTTCCAGCAGGCCCGATCCATGGGGCTATACCTATTACATGAAGGGGGGAATAGGACCCTCCCTGCCAGGTGACCTGGCCTCGGGTGCCACTGTATTGAAACAGGGGAGCGGAAGAAAGGGAATGCCCGACGTGGTGGTCGACCAGTCGGGGGATGTCTTCATTTCCCACGGAGACACGCATGTGGCTGATTTCGATAAATACTCCAGCGGGGGTTCCCATGAGATCACCAACCGCGAGGTACTCAGCAACCTGGGAATCTGGCACCTGGACCTGGGATTATCTGCCCTGGCCGCTTCCCCTTCCGGGGATACCCTCCTGGTGATCGGACTGGAGACCGACGGATCAGAAACTGCTGCCAGCTGTGCCATCCAATACGCATACTCCTTTGACGGCGGGGCCACCTGGTCAGCCCAGGGTGAGATCCCGGATCACAGGACCCACGGGGGAGAGGGCCGTTCGAGGCCCAGGGTGCATTATTACAACCATAAGTTCTATCTCTTCTACAACCACGTGGATGGAGGGATCGCCATGTCCACCCTCCAGTTCGGGGAAGGCCCTCCGCCACCGCCACCCGTGGACCTGGTGGAACCGGTGGACCTCTCCCTGGCAAAACTTTCAGATGGAAGGAATTTTGATGTGGAGGTGGCCAATGACCGGATCTACCTCGTATCGGACCATTATTACGAGTATAACCTGGCAGGGGAGAAGTATGCAGAGAACGCCTCTGTAGACGATACGGGACAGGATGGATTTGATTTCGGACCTGCCCTGGCCGTGGGATCCGGGGGAGAGGTGCATGTGATCACCCGGAACGGGGGAACTGCATCGGGAGGATTCAACCTCAAATATTCAAGGAAACAGTCAGCCGGGAGCTGGGACGTGCTGGAGAATGCCGTGGGGACTGCCCTGGAGAGGAATTATGTGGTGGATGTGGTGGCCCTGGACGGGGGCCAGGCCTTGGTGGCCCATGGATCCCTGCAGGATGGCATTGGATTTGGACCGCTATATTTTTACCAGCTGAACGGAACCGGGGTGACCTCCCGGGGTGACCTGGGCCGCAATGACCTTTATAAGGTGGATTCGGACTTCAGGATGGAACGGTACCAGAACACCCTTCACCTGGCCACGGGGAAACCCACCGGGGAGGGAACGGTCTATTACATGGAAGGCACCATCGGTGCCTCACTGGTCAGTGAACTTACTTCAGGGATTACATCCCTGGAGGCGGGCGCCGGAATGAGCGGCCAACCCGACCTGCGGGTAGACGACAACGGGAATGTGCTCATGACCTATGGCAGTGACGGAACGGTCCTGTTTAACCGGAAGACCCCCGGCGGCTCAGGCGATGTGACGGACACGCCCATCTTTGAAAACCTGGGTGCATGGAAGCTCGGCCTTGGCCTTTCGGCCCTGGCTTCGTCCCCAGACGGGGACACCCTGCTGGCCGTGGGATTGAGAACCGACGGGACCACCAGTGCAGTGAATTGTAAACTCTATTACAGCTTTTCCAAGGACGGAGGGGAAAACTGGATCTACCCGGTGGAGATCCCGGGATTTGCCACCAATGCGGGAGAGGGCAGGATGAGGCCCAGGATCAGGCACTACCGCGGAAGGTTCTATATCTTTTTCAACAATGTGAACGGGGGCATCTCAGTCAAGACCCTCAAGGTGCATGAGTTAACGGCCACCAGAGCCGCCACACCAGGGATCCTGCCGGCAGCCGATTCGGTGACCTCCACAGAAACCATCTCCATTTCCTCTCCGGGAAGTGATGCCATCTATTACTCCTTCACCGATGCATCCCCGGACATGCTGGCCACGCCCTATACGGCACCCTTTACCATTGATGGTGACCGGACCATCCATGCGGTGGCTTACAGGAGCGGGTACCTGCCCAGTGCAGTCGTATCTGTATCTAAAAAACTGAAGGGGAGCACGCCTCCACCCCCTCCGGTACTGGTGGACCCGGTGGACCTCTCCCTGCAGAAACTCGGCAACGGGAAGAATTTCGATGTGGAGGTGGCCAACGACCGGATCTACCTGATCTCTGACCACTATTATGAATTTAACCTGGCAGGGACCGTGATTGAGGATAATGCAGTGGTGGTGGACTCCGCCCAGGGAACTTTTGATTTCGGACCTGCCCTCTCGGTGGGAGCAGATGGGCAGGTGCACGTGATCACCCGCAACAGCGGAACTGCAGGCAACGGGTATAACCTTAAATATTCCACCAAGCAAACCGGAAGTGCATGGTCCCTGACCAACAGGCAGGTGGGCATCGCCCTCCCGAGGAATTACGTGGTGGATGTGGTGGCGCTTGATAATGGCAAGGCACTGTATGCCCACTCTGCGCAGACAACCACCGATGTGTATGGCTCGGTTTATTTTTATAGCCTCGACGGGACTGTGGTGACCCAGCATGGTGACCTGGGAAGGAATGATCTCTACCGGGTGGACTCTGATTTCAGGATGGAACGCGCTCAGGATCAATTGCACCTGGTGACTGGCAAGCCGGATACTGACGGAACCGTTTACTATATGGATGCTGCCATAAGTTCGACCCTTCCCGTGGACCTGGCGAGCGCACCCAGATCGCTCAAAGGAGGAGCCGGGAGAAGGGGCCAACCCGATCTTACGGTCGCCGGATCAGGAAAAGTACTGATGACCTATGGTGCCTCTGAAACGGTCCTTTTCAATAAATATGCTTCCAACGGGACTTCTGAAATTGGCAATAAACCCATCCTGACCGGGCTTGGCAAATGGCACCTGGATCTGGGGCTATCAGCCATTGCATCCACCCCCCAGGGAGACACCCTGCTGGTGGTTGGTCTGAAAACCGATGGCTCCAAGGAGGCTTCCAACAGTGCCCTGCTTTACACCTATTCACTGGACGGCGGGGTGAACTGGGTCTATCCCATGGAACTTGCGGGATTTAGGACCAATGCGGGTGAGGGACGCATGAGGCCCAGGATCAAGTACTACAGGGGCCGTTTCTATCTCTTTTTCAACAATGTGAACGGGGGGATCGCGGTGAAAACTGTGGACCTGAGAGGAGCAAGTCCTGCCAGGGCTGCTGCACCCGTCATCATGCCAGACAAGGATACGGTGATGAGCTACGAGGAGATCACCATCCAGGCTGCGGGCAGTGAGGCTTTGTATTACTCGTTTACTGCGTCCCCGGGACTTCTCTCCACCAGGTATACCGGGCCATTTACCATAGACCAGGACCGGACCATCTATGCGGTGGCATTCCGCAGCGGGTACCTTCCCAGCGAGGTGGTTTCGGTGGTGAAGAGGGTGGATCCGACCCCGCCGCTGGTGGAACCTGTGGACCTTACCAAGGCCTGGCTGGCCGGGGGGACCAATTTTGACGTGGAGATCGCCAACCGGAAGATCTACCTGATCTCTGACCATTATTATGAATTTGACCTTGCCGGGGAGCTGCTCATTGAGAACAACCTGGTGACAGACAAGGGCCAGGGCACCTTTGACTTTGGCCCGGCACTCTCGGTGGGAGCAGATGGTACAGTGCATCTGGTCACCCGGGGTATCGGGAACAGTGAGAGTGGATTTAACCTGCACTACTCAAAGCGTGAAAAGAACGGCCTGTGGTCAGTGGAATCCCACGTGCTGGGCTCGGCAGTCCCAAGGAATTACGTGGTGGATGTGGTGGCAATGGATGACGGAAAGGCCCTTTACGCCCATTCAAATCAGACCACCAGCGATGTCTGGGGTTCACTCTTTTTCTACAACCTGGATGGAACAAGCGTCCAATCCCTGGGCGGCCTTGGACAGGATGACCTCTACCGGATCGATTCCGATTTCAGGATGGAACGGTTCCAGGACGAGCTGCACCTGGCCACGGGCAGGCCGGATGTGGGCGGTGCGGTCCACTACATGCATGCCACCATGGGTGGCACATTACCCTCTGACCTTGCGGCAAGCCAGGTGGCCCTTATGGCAGGTGAAGGAAGAAGGGGCCAGCCCGATCTGAGGATCGACCTGTCGGGAAATATCTTCATTACCTACGGCAGTGACCGGGCGGTCATCTTTGAGCGATATTCCAACGACGGATCAGGTGATGTGGGTGAAATGCCCATTTTCAGTCAGCTGGGCACCTGGCACCTGGAGCTGGGGTTATCGGCGGTAGCCTCCACACCCCATGGAGACACTCTGATGGCGGTGGGGTTGAGGACCGACGGGAGCAAGGAGGCCTCAAGCTGTACCCTGCTTTTCACCTATTCTTTTGACGGTGGCCGGAGTTGGGTCTATCCCAATGAAATTGCAGGCTATATGACCAACGGTGGCGAGGGGCGCATGAGACCGAGGGTCAAATTCTACGAGGGCCGGTTCTATATTTTCTATAACAATGTCACGGGAGGGATCGCGGTGACGTCAGTGGACCTGAGGAACCTTGTGCTGTTAAAGACCAATGCGCCCCTGATCCTGCCCACCTCCGATTCGGTCCACTCCTACGAACCCATCTTAATGACGGCCACCAACAGTGATGCCATATTCTACTCATTCAGCGACGCCGATCCTGGAATCCTCTCTGACTTTTACGGGGGGCCCTTCACCATCGATTCGGACAGAACCATCTATGCCAGGGCCTTCAGAAGCGGATACCTGCCAAGTGATGTGGTGTCGGTCACCAGGAAAGTGATCATCACCTCCACGGAATGGGAGGAAGCATCCAATGAGTCAACACTGGATCTCTTCCCGGTCCCGGCTTCATCTGTATTGACAGTGAGATCTGTGAGCGATTATTCTGGTGAGCTCTCCCTGGCGGTATATAACCATTCGGGACAAATGGTGCATATGGAAAGGGAGAACAAATCAGGCCGGGAGTTCAGGATCCACCTGGATGTAGGAGGTTGGCCGGCCGGGGTATATGTGATGGTGGTAACCGGAGGAAACGGGAGGATGACCAAAAAATTCACCGTCGAATAGTATATTTACTATCAAAATGATGCGGGCTAAGGCCTTCAGATTGCCGTTGATGATCGCCTGGCCTGTTTATTCTTTTTCCCTGACCGGGAGCCAGATAAGGAAGTTTCCCTGAAACCACTATTTTTGATGAAAACGCCC
>JAHEEC010000069.1 GCA_024640885.1 Bacteroidota bacterium
GGATTTCACCGAAATGAAGGATGGTTTTAATGCGATTGTTGAGAATGTTCTTTTCATTCTCATAACCTGGATTTTAGGGGTTAACTGGATTAAGGGAGTCTATGATTTAAAGGAATCAAATTGATTTCAGTTAAAAATAGACCATATTACATTCTTAACCAATACTTTAAAGGAATATTGCGAATCATTTGATAGATGAAGTGGATCATTCTGAAATGGCAGATAGGATCATACCTGGTTGCTGTTTCGCCTTTGTGAATCTGGTGATAATAGGTCACCAAATAGGTTATATTAAATAAACGATTGGATTATCCGGCTAATTGTTTGCGAAATAGGGACACGCGAAGCAGAGGTCATTGTACCCCACTTCCACCAGGTTGTTCCTGACTGCAAAAAGCAACATCTCGATGATGTTTTTAAAACCCAGTTTCGCTTGGATGTTCCGCTTATGGGTTTTGACCGTATTTTCGCTGATCTTCAGCTTTCGGGCAATCTCGCAGGTGGCGTTAATGTTCACCAGCAGGATAAGGATCTCCCTTTCACGTGGGGTGAGTTGATTAAGTCTTTCATCCTGATGATGATTGTTCTTTTCCAAAAGTAACTCGCCTGTAATTGTGGAACAGAAATAGTTCTTTCCATCGCTTATCTTGTCAAGGGCAGTCTTCAGATCGGAAGGGACGCAGGATTTAAGAATGTATGCATGGATACCACTGTCAAGGAGTTCACTGCTGACAGTAATTGTGGGATGGCCAGTGATCAGAAGGATCGATATACCTGGATAGGTCTTCAGGATGGCCCGGATATGCACAATGTCACTTCTTCTTGGGATGTCTAACTCTATGATGAGTATGGAAGTCTCACTGAGATTAAGGGAGGTATAACTGAGGAGCTTTTCGTTGTGGATGCAATGCAAAACATCATACCCTTCAAAACCCTTAATCAATAGCTCCAGTCCTTCAGCAACCAGGCGGTTTGCATAGCCTATATTTACCTTTTTCACAATTCCTGGGGTTTTCAAGGTAACATTAACATAAGTTAAAGTATTTTCCCATGAGAAACAAACGTGAACAAATTGATTGATCGGGAATTGAATCATTCAAGAGCCTGGATCATGTTATAGAACAGATACCTGGGCCAGCCCAAATCATTCACCTCTCCACCTGTCAGACCATTTCTTTTTTAGCCTGGATATGCGATGAATTCCATGCCATAGGCATTTCATTTAAGTATTATTAAATGAATCAGATTCCATTATAAAATTAGACTGTCTAACAATAAAGTTTAGGGGATTAATCCATTATAAAGAGCTGCTTAAACTTTTAAACTATTGAAGCGCAATGCTATATAACATAAATTACTATATATATCCTAGATCCTGACTTCATACTCTGGAACCTGCCGGATCTGTCCGGTGGATTATTTAGAAGGATTTTTATTATACCCCAAAACTTTACCTATGAAACTTCTGAAAATTCTGACCCTGTTTGGATTGATCCTCCTTATCTCAGGTTGTGAAACGGGCAATTTTTCCCCTGATTCGGGACTAATTGATGATTTGGACACCTACGCGACCTCTTCAGCCGAAAAATCCGCAATGAAGGGCATGCAATTCAGGGCCACCGGATTCATCGAAATTGTCTGGAAGGGTGGCGAAAAGGGCAGTGATATGGGCAATAAGCCCGATGATTTGCTGGCTTTTCTTGATTTCTGCGCCCTGCAGAAGAATGCATCCAGCGACCCCAAAGGGGAGATCACCTATCTTGTGCTTGGAACGGACCAATCACCCCACAGGGAGATCAGGGCTGAAGTGTGCGGGCTGGACATAACCGGGACCAAAGCCTGTATCCTTGGATGTGTGGTTTATGATAGCAAGGGATGTGCAGGAGATGGCACAGGAGGGCATAATTCGGGCTGTGATTCCGGAGGCGGCTGTAACCACGACGATGGCGGCGATGAGGGTGGCTGTTCCGACAGTGGCGATGAGGGCGGTTGCTCGGGTGACGATACGAGCCATGATGGCGGATGTTCCCACGACGATGGCGGAGATGAGGGTGGCTGTTCCGACAGCGGAGATGAGGGTGGAATGGGTGGACCCGGTGGAATGGGCGGACCCGGTGGAGGAGATATGGGGAACCCCATGAGCGGAAAGAATTGCCGGATCGGTCAGATCATCGCAATAAAAATGCATGACCTGGGCACTCCCGGGACCAATGGCGACAAAATTTCCTGGAAATGGTTTTCAGAAGCGACCGCACCCACCCTGGGTGAACTGAAGTTACAGAAACCGGATCCGGGAGCCATCCACCTGTGCCAGAAAACCATCATTGGCGGTAACCTGGTGGTGCATCAATAGGTCAAAGCAGGTGTTCATCGATCACCCTGCCCAGGTCTGAGAGGACTACAAGGGACCTGGTGAGCTCCTGATCCCTCACAATGGCTTCATATTCGATGGAGTTGCCCTTGTTGCGCAGGACCACATTCATGATCTCCCCCCTGGACTCCAGGTGTCCCTTGATTAATTCAGGGAGATACCCGGGGGGGAGGTACATTTTATATTCCAGGAGCCCTCCCGACAGGGTGAAGAGGGCAATGTGTTCCGATTTATCTTTATAAAAAATGGCCTCGTAGTGGTCACCATGATCGTACCAGTCGGTATGGTTGGCATTATTAAAGTGGTTTTGGAATGCTTCTGCGCAAACAGGCGGTGGTGAAATTTCGGTCCCCACGATCACACTTCTTATAAAGTTATGCATGGAATTTGATTTATTATGAAGACGTAATTCTCCATGGAGGTAACAGTCCCTTATTTTAAAAATTTCTCATTGTACAGGTATTTAACCCTGGTCCGGGCCCTTTTTAAACGCATTTTAGCGGCATCCTCACTGATCCTCAGCGACTTGCCGATTTCCTTAAGGGAGATGTCATCCTGGTATTTCATGAGGAGCAACGCTTTTTCCTCCGGATGGATCATCTCCAGGATCACCATGAGGTTGTCATACTCGATCTCCTCCACCGCATCGGTGGACTCATCGATGATCTCCGGTAATTCATTTTCCTGGTTCCAGCTGGGGTAATGGAGCTTTTTTTGCTCCCGCAAATAATCAATGCAATGGTTGTAAGTGATTGAATAAAGCCAGGATGAAAATGCCGAATGTTGCCTGAAAGAGGGAAGTTTTTCAAAAGTCTTGGTGAAGATATCTTCCGTGAGCTCCGTTGCTGTGCCCCTGTTCTTTATTAGGCTGTAACATTTATCCAGCACCTTTTGATGGTACCTCGTATACAAAAGACTGTAAAGATCAGTGGCCCCATCCGACCTGATCCGGCTGATGATCTCATCATCTGTGAGATGACTCATTTTTTCCCTGGGCATGGCATGTCTGTTAACGGTCAGGTATACAGGAGCTTATAAATTAACATGTGTTTTCGGTTAATCTCTGGAAAAATATTTTTCCATCGGGCTGTTACCTCGCACATGTTCAGCGTCTAAATATCGAAAATTACAAATAACATTTAAATCAATGAAGAACAAATTTAAGTACATGCTGGTAAGCATGGGTATGTCCGCCCTGATTTTTTCAGGATGTTCCAAATTACCGCAGGCAGAGATCGATGCTGTCAATGCAGCCATTGAAGAGGCCAGAACAGCAGGAGCAGAACTTTACGTTCCTGAAAGCTATATTGCCCTACAGGATTCACTGAGTGCCGTCATGGTAGGCATCGAGGCACAGGGGTCAAAGCTGATTAAGAATTATTCCGCCTCCAAAGAGCAACTGGCTTCTGTAACCCAGTATGCAGGTGAGGTAAAATTTGAAGCAGAGGCCAGGAAGGAAGCCATAAAGGTGGAGATCATGAATACCATTGCTGAAGTGAAAACCCTGATTGAGACCAACAAGCAGTTGATCATGGAAGCCCCCAGGGGTAAAGAAGGAACCACTGCACTGATGGCCATCAAAGGTGAACTGAACGCCATAGAGGCTTCAATCAACGAAGCAGGGACCATGCTCGAAAATGGAGAATACCTCTCAACCCTTGATAAAGCCACAGCCACAAAGGCAAAAGCCTTATCGATCAACGAAGAGTTGACCCAGGTAATCGCAAAGTACAAGGCAAACGTTCAAAACAGAAAGGCTTAAAAAGCCTGGATGACAGATGATCTACCCCGGGTGGTTTCCTCCCGGGGTTTTTTAATCACATCCAGCAATCAAGTGTTCCGGTGATGAAGAGGAGAAGGTATCTGGCAATGGGGGTGTTTTGTGCGGTGGGGGTTTCCACCGCAGCGTTGACCCTGTCAAGGGAGAAACCGCCCCTGAGCGAGATTACAGCTGCCAGGCAGAGCCTGGCTGAAGCAAGCAAAGTACATTTGTCAGGGTTCCAGTCAGACCTGTTCGTCAGTGCCGGTGAACAATATGACTCGGCCATGGCCCTCTGGAACATGGAGAATGAAAGATTCTTTCTTTTAAGGGACTTTGGCGAGGTCAGGAAACATGCCAGCCTCGCTTCAAAACTGGCCGGGGAGGCAACCCTTCAGACCCGCACCAGGATCCGGGACGCGGCAGAGGAGCTGGGGGTCAGGCTCCCTTCACTGGAAAACAGGATCAGCCGCTTCCAGTTGAGGTATGGGCAATTCCCCTATGAGAAGCAGGATATGGAGGATCTGACCAGGGCAAGGTTGCTTCTCACAGAGGGCGCCATTGCATTCGGTGAATCGGATTATCCTGCCGCCATGAGGAAACTTGACCAGTGTGAGGCAATTCTGACTCGGTTGAATGACAGGTATGAACAGATTGAATCCTTGTATTTTAGCCAATACGCACTGTGGAACAAAAGGGTGAAGGAGACCGTGGAGAGATCCGGGAAGGAGAAGGTCCCTTGCATCATCATTGACAAGTACTCCAGGAACTGTCTCCTCTTTAAGAACGGGAAATTATTTAAACAGTATGCTGTGGAGCTGGGACCCAACTGGATCGGTGATAAAAACCTCCAGGGGGACCGGTCCACACCGGAGGGTCAGTACCGCGTTGCGGGTAAGAAATCCGGCGGCCAGACAAAATACCACAAGGCATTATTGCTCGATTACCCCAACCAGGAGGACAGGGTGAGGTTCATGGAGAATCAGAAGAACGGGAGCTTACACCGGGAGGCCAGGATTGGAAATTATATTGAGATCCACGGGCACGGAGGAAAGGGTACGGACTGGACCGATGGATGCATTGCCTTGAAAAATACGGATATGGATGAGTTGTTTGCCGCCTGCGAAACAGGCACAAGGGTCACCATCGTAGGATCGGTGGAATCCCTTGAAGCCATAAATGAAAGGTTCAAAGAATAGGTTTGATGATTGGAAAATTAAAGCATATTATCATATTATTGGCAGCCCTGGTCATTGTGCCATGGGTGATCCGGTATACCCTGATTCATGTCAGGCTTGACAGGAGCCGGGATCAATTCACGGAAGAAAATGCCATTGGTGAGGCTCAGGCCGGCCTGGAAGGCCAGCTGAAGATCATGAAGGGGAAGCTCTCTGCAAAAACCCCCAGATCTTACTACCTGATCATAAACAGCTCTTCCAACGAATTCTCATTGTATAAAGGAACGGAGCTGATCAGAACAGACAAATGCTCAACGGGGAGCTATGTCCTCCTGAAGAACGGCGACCAGCAACAATGGATGTTCAGCACCCCCAAAGGTGAATTCCGGATCCAGGGCAAAACCACCTCCCCGGTCTGGAAAAAGCCCGATTGGGCATTTGTGGAAGAAGGACTCCCTGTACCCTCCGCAAACCACTATTCGAGGTTTGAATACGGGGTTCTGGGAGATTATGCACTGAGCCTTGGAGAGGGCTACCTGATCCATGGCACACTCTATCAGCGTTTCCTGGGTCTTCCTGTGACCCATGGATGCATCAGGTTGAACGATGAGAACCTGGAGCTGGTGTATGAGCACATGAATGTGGGTTCAAGGGTTTATATTTTTTGAAATGGAGCACAGAGATATCTTAACCATTTGGAAATCTGCTTCCATCAGATCAAGGATTGGCCTGGTGGGTGGATCGGCGGGAGTGCTTCTGATCATCATGCTTCTTTTTACCATTGGTTTTGCGCCACTGGGCAGGATGAAGGAGTACCAGAACCTGGTGAACGGTGATTCACTGCTGATGGAGGAATACAAGTCCGCCTATGATGATCCTGCACTGGGGGGATTGTTGAGGGAAAAGGTTTTTACGGCAGCAATTCTTGAGCTTTCCGGAAGTGATTCGATCCAGCTGGCAGTGAACCTGGCTGACAGCGTTGTGGGCTTGTATCTTAAGGGGGTGAAGATCCACGAGATCCGGGTGGATCACTTCAGGATCGATGATTTTCTTGTAAAAGCCCCAGGGAGGCAGTATGTGAAACTGTTCTCCGTGCCTTTGAAAGTGCAACTGCAAAGGGCCACCATCGTGAAGGAACCCATTGTGGTGCGTGAGGCCCCCAGGGATCCGGAGGAAGCGGCACTGAATGCATGGGAGCCCGATACCCTGATCCAGAAACCCGCATTCCTGAAGCTTTCCCTGGAGCATGGCATCAACCTGGTATTTGAACAGGATAAAAATCCGGGACTGAAAAATAAATGGGTCCGCTTCATATTCAGAAGCAGAATGAGGGCCCACAATCTCACGGAGTATGCGGGTAATTTTTTCACCATGAAGAGGCAACGTTACAACCCTTCCATTGTGATCCGTATGCCGGCAGATGAGCTCCGTGCCATCTACCGGGCGTTACCCCGGAATGCCGAGGTGGTCGTATCCTATGAGAAGGAATAAAAATTGGGACAAAACCATGAAGAATCAATTGTTTACAAAAGAGAAGCGCCAGGAGATCATGAAAAGGATTCTCGTGGTCACCGGCGTTCTTGCTGTGGTTTACTTCATCCTCAAGCTGGCTGAAAAGCTGGAGGAGAGACACTAGGGAGCTGGAGCCCGGTGTGGCCCGACCTGCCATGGGGACCACATCCAAACTGCCACTTTAAATTTATTCCGCCGGGCCCCACTCGGTATTGGAGAGGTCCCAGATATTGAGGTAGCCGATCCTGATGATATTGGTCAGTTTATCCCAGTTTACAAGGTTAATATGATCATCGGGCTGATGGTATTCGGGGGGGAATCCGGCCTCAAAATACATCACCGGGATTCCCTTTTGAGCAAAGGGCGTATGGTCGCTTCCGCCACGTGGATTCTCCGAAGGTTTGAACTTGATATCCAGTCCCAGGCCGAATTCCTGGTTGTTTTTTTCGGTCAGTTCCTGCAATACACTGTACTTTTTGGTATAGGTCAGTTCACACTTCACCCCGAGTGTGTCATCCTCATTGTCTCGGGAGATCATATCATAATTCAGGTTGAGCATCAAGCCTGCATTATTGTAGGGATGCGATGCAAAGTATTCCGATCCAAGGAGTCCTTTCTCCTCGCCTGTCCAGGCCGCAAAGACGATGGTTTTTTCAGGTTGCTGCCCGGCGGCCATGAATGCCTTGGCCAGGGTCATGACCCCAACGGTTCCCGAGGCGTTGTCATCTGCCCCGTTCCAGATCCACCCGTCATGTTTTCCAAGATGGTCGTAATGTGCACCGATCACAATGACCTCGCTGGTATCCTTTCCGGGAATCACCCCCACCACATTCCTTACCCGAATCATTTTTGAATCAACGGTGGTCTTGATCCTTAAAGATTTCCCGGGTATTACCCGTGAAGCGGGTTTCAATGAATTCTTCACCTGTGCTTTGAATTCCCCGAGGTCGATGCCGGAGTCCTTGATTATTTCGTTCAATACCCTGTCGGAAATGGAGATCCGCAGGGGCTCCCTATCCAGCTCACTGCCAGGGATCTCCATGCTGGTTTCGTAATAGGATTCCCTGGCCACATCTCCTTCGTAATTGGAAGAATTATACCTGAACGGGAGGTTGTCTGCCCAGCTGGCACTGGTTTCACTGCCTGGCTCCACTTCAATCATCGCAGCCACTCCTAATTCCGCAGCCTTTTCGCTTTTTAGCCGCCGAAGCGCACGGGAACCCATGTTCCCAAATGTGCTGTATCCTTTTGACAGGGTATCTCCTTCCCCGGGGAACCCGCTCAGGCAAAGCACAATTTTACCCTTCACATCCACATCCTTGTAGTCGTCATATCCGCTTTTCTTATCACTTAAACCGTACCCGGCAAAAACCACCGGCATATCGATCTCCACTGAAACGTCAGAGGGCCGGACCGAAAAATCTGTCCGGTAGGCAAAATTGACGGTCCGGGTCCCCCCCTGGGACCTGTTCACCAGTGACATTTCCTGTGAATCCCCGGGTTTGTATTCAAGAAGGTTAAAGGACTGGTAATAAGTCCGGTGCTGAGAGGGCCTCTTGCCCTGCATCCTTTCGGCCCAGCTGGGCATAATGTATTCCATGTCACCTCCGGGTTCCAGCCCGTATACCTTGAACATGCTGGCAATATAATCAGCGGCCATGTATGCCCCAGGTGCCCCGGTCTGCCTCCCTTCGGTCCAGTCCGACGAGAGGAATTCCAGCTGTCCCTGGACCGCATTCTTGGTGATGGCTTCAAGCCCCTTTTGCTTTGGATTCTGGGCCATTGAAACGTTGAGGCAGAAACAGGCAGCAGCCAGGAGAAGGGGTAACCGTAAATTTTTCATGATCATGTGGAAATTGAGGTTTATTATGGTATTTGCAGGCCGTAAATTAGAAGAAAAATGGTTTAAATTTTTGCCACTCCGCATAATTGCTTCCTGGCCACCCCTATTTAGAAAGATTCTTTTTCAATCCTGGAATTCAAGAGAACCACACTTCCTTCACGATGGGATCATTTTGTAACCATCATTATATCAAATTGATGCATAATTAAGAATCCTGGATAAAAAGGTAAATGATTAAAAATTAAACACCTGTTGACATTTTCAACACTCCTTTTATTCCTTTGAAAATTAACTATTTAGATTCGGTCTCCGGAAATATTGTTGAATTATTCAACGCGTCATGGTGTTTATTTCATCAACAATAAATTATCTAAAAGCTTATTATACAGATAGATAGAGTTGTAAAAATTTCTTTGGCACTGTTATTGACTGGCACCTGTTGAACCTGTGTGTGGGATTTATGGAGCTCTGGCCTCTTCCTTATTGATTTCACGATGATTTAAACGAGTTTAAAACCTGCATCAATGAAAAAAACAACCGTTTGTTTTGCCGGGCTAATGCTGATCTTCAGCATCCTGAACTGTAGCAGAGATGATGTCCAGGACCTTACCCAGGAGGCTCCGCTAAGTTTCTATTGTACTCCTGAATTATATGACCTGGCATCGGAATGGGCCGGGGTTTACTCTAAATTAAATCCCGGTGTGAATATTGAGGTCTACTCCTCAGCCGGTGCGCTGGTTCCTGAACGATTGGAAGGTGACGGAAAACTGGGATTTCTATCCGATGAATATGATTCAGCCCTCTATGCCGGATCCGTTTGGAAAGTGGTGGTCGGACGCGACGTGGTTGTTCCGGTGATCAATGCAGGCAACCCTTTCATGGATGAGATCTACCTGAAGGGTATTTCACCCGCCGCCTTGGCGATGGCCCTGAAGGATCCGGGTACCCTCAAGTGGGGGGCCATTCTGGGCAATGAACTGTCTGCCCCGGTGAGCCTCTATGTGCTTGATGATCCTGCAATACAGCGGGGCATGTCAAAATTCCTGGGTGCCGGATCTTTTGAGATGAACGGAGTGGCAGGATCGGATCCAGTTGATCTGGTTGCCATGGTCCAGGCCGATCCCTATGCCATCGGGATCTGCAGGATTACAAATGTCCTTGATCCCTTCCAGAAGGGACTTGTGGACCATGTCAAATTGCTGCCTATCGATAAGAACGGGAACGGTACTATCGATTTCAAGGAGGATGTATACGCCGATATGGATCTCTTTTCCAGGGGCGTATGGCTTGGAAAATACCCCAGGGCCCTTGCATCCAATATCTATTCGGTTTCAAATACAACACCCTCCGGCATGCATGAAACAGCATTCTTAAAATGGATTCTAACCGATGGACAGGTGCTTCTGGATAATCATGGAATCAGTGACCTGGAATCCAGTGAAAGGCTTGCCTCGGTAAAACTCATCGACGGAACCGGGAACCCGGCACCCGGTGATTATGCAATTCCAACGGAGCCGAATTTTTTCACTGCCTATTTCCCAATGTTGCTGGCACTGGCCATTGTCCTTGCCTTCCTTTCCATCCCCGGGATCTCTTACCTGAGGAGCAGGAAGTCCGCCGGCCAGGCGAGCGGAAGGGAAACAAGACCGGTTTTTGACGTGGGTTTCGTGCAAAGCCTCCCCGGGCTCTATTATGACAAAAGCCATACCTGGGCATTTATGGACCAGGACGGGCTGGTGAGAATCGGAATCGATGATTTTCTTCAGCATGTAACCGGCCCCCTCACCCGGGTCAAGATGATGGAAGCGGGGCAGAGGATAAAAAAGGGCAAAAAGGTCCTTTCCATTATCCAGGATGGAAAGCAGCTGGATATTTGCGCACCGGTTTCAGGGACCATCAGGGAACAGAATAAGTTGCTGAACACAAATACCACGGTTCTCAACTCTTCCCCATATAGCGAGGGTTGGGTCTACAAGATAGAACCGGCCCACTGGCTGAGCGAGATCCGGTTTTTAATCATGGGGAGCGGTTACAGGGAGTGGCTGAAGACTGAGTTTCAAAGGTTAAAGGAGTTTCTTACCGATACCCTTAGATCAGACACCGTGGCCAGCGCTCATGTGCTTCAGGACGGTGGAGAACTGAAGGACAGGATCCTGGAGGACCTGGGACCTGAGGTTTGGGAGGATTTCCAGACAAATTTCATTGATCAGTCCGCTTAGCACGCACATACAATTAACTTCTTATGAATAACTAAAACCAGGAATCATGGGGATCAACAGAAGAAATTATCTGAAAACACTTGGGGTGGTCGGGGGTACCCTCACAATGGGGAAGAGCTTTGGCGCCCCTGCAAAGAAGAAGGAAGCAATAGAGTTCTATGGAATGCTTTTTGATTCAACCCTTTGTATCGGTTGTCAGAATTGCGAATATGTATGCGCCGAGCATTATGGATTTCCGGCACCGGAGGATATGCCCGAGGCAGGGGTGAAAAGGGAACCCAATGAGACCAGGCGCGTGGCCGTGAACTGCTTCAACACTTCAAAAGGTGAGCAGTACATGAGGACCGCCTGCAACCATTGCAACAGCCCTGCATGTGCATCCGCATGCCTCACAAAGGCCATGGTCAAAACCGATGAGGGTCCTGTGATCTGGCGCGAGGAAAAATGCATGGGCTGCCGCTCCTGCATCATCTCTTGTCCTTTTAATATTCCAAAATTCGAGTATGAAAGCTCAAATCCCAAAATCCAGAAGTGCCGGATGTGTTTTGAGCTGCTCCAGGAGGGTCAAAAACCTGTGTGTGCTTCCGAATGCCCGGCCGAGGCCCTTCTTTTCGGAAAGAGGAGGGACCTTATTGAAATCGCCAGGGCAAGGATCTATGCAGAACCTGAAAAGTATTACCACCATATCTATGGGGAACATGAAGTGGGTGGGACAGGGGTACTGTATCTTTCTGCAGTCCCGTTCGAGGAAGTGGGATTCAGAAACGACCTGGGGAACACAGCCTATCCAGAGTACAACAAGACCTTCCTCTACTCGGTCCCGGCTGTCCTGATCCTCTGGCCGGCCTTTTTGCTTGGCTTGCACAATGCGTCTTCTGAGAAAAACAACAATAAACAAGAGGAGGAACAATCATGAACAGGGCACAAAATACAGGGTTTATCAAGTTCATTGCCGGTGAATTGAAACCAAAGGGAAAGCTCCTGACTCCCTTCAATGTAATATCCGGCATAACCATCCTGGCTGCGGCTGTAATCCTTTTCTTCCGTTTCACAGATGGACTGGGCTCGGTGGTTCATGCCTCCCAGGACCGCCCCTGGGGACTCTGGATCAATTTTAACGTGATTACCGGGGTGGCTTTTGCCGGGGGGGCCTTTGTGGTCACCTTCATGGTATATATCCTGGGATTGGAGAAGTACCGTTCCATTGTCAAGTCAACTGTCCTGTATGCCCTTCTTGCCTATATCTTTTATGCGGGGGCACTTTTGCTGGACCTGGGCAGACCGTGGAAGGTGATCAACCCGATCATCGGGAATTCATTTGGCATAAGTTCGGTCCTTTTTCTTGTGGCCTGGCATTTCATTCTCTATATGGGATCCCTGTTTATCGAGTTCTTCCCCACAGTAACCGAGTGGGCCACCCTCAAGCGGCAAAGAAGATTCTTTGCCTCTATGACCCTGGCAGTTGTGATCTTCGGGATCGCGCTCTCCACCCTGCACCAGTCAGGCCTCGGTGCACTTTTCCTGATGGCTATGCCGAAGATTCATCCGCTCTGGTACTCGGAATTCATTCCCATTCTTTTCTTTATATCGAGCATTTTTGCTGGCCTATCACTGGTCATTGTCCTGGAGAGTGCAGGTCAGAGGGTGTTCAAAAATGAAATGTCGCCGGTGCACAGGAATTCCCATCGGAAAACCATGCTGAGCCTTGGAAGGATCTGCGCCATAGCCATGTTCGTATATCTGTTTCTGAACCTGCTGGTCTTTCTGCATGGGAAGGATTATAACCAAATGGGAGGCTTCTGGGGTAAATGGTACCTCGTTGAGGTGGTGGGCTTCGTTTTCGTACCCTGCCTGATTTTCCTTTTTGGATTCAGAAGCCAGAACCTGACCATGGTCCGCATTGCGGCTGTCATGTCTATCCTGGGCATCATCCTCAACAGGTTGAATATTTCAACCATAACCTATCAATGGTATGATGGTGCCGTGCATTTCCCCACCTGGATGGAGATCGTGGTGAGCCTTGCAGTGATCTTTATACAGCTCCTTGTTTTCAGGTGGATCGTCAGAAGGATGCCTGTCTACAAAGAACCGCCGGCATGGGTAACCGGAACGGAACCGGAAAAAATTAAGCAACACTAATCATCGGAGGATTAAAAAATGGAAGAATTCAGCAGAGTGGATATTTTCGATACCAAAGGGATTGAATATATTTTTGTGATCGGGTATTTGCTGGTACTCATCCTCTTCTGGAATGTGGCGAGAAATCCACAGAGGATCATCAGCCAGGTCAGAAAAGTGATCAACACGCTGTCAGCCAGTATTCTCAGGGTTCCTCAGGGGATCTATTTCAACAGGAATCACACCTGGGCGCACCTGGGCGAAACCGGTACGGCCAAAGTGGGAATGGATGATTTTCTTCAGCATGTAACCGGAAATGTCACCTTCACCCACCTGAAGCAGCAGGGTGAAGCTTTGCAGAAAGGTGAACTGCTGACGGAAATTGACCGTGATGGGAAACGCCTCAGGGTATTCTCGCCCATCTCCGGTGAGATCCTGCAAACCAATGAGACCCTCCGCGAGACTCCAGGGATCCTGAATGAGGACCCTTACGACCGGGGTTGGATCTACAGGGTGAAACCCTCAGCCTGGGTGAAGGAGACAAAAGCCTACCTCCTGGCTGAAGAGGCCTCCGAGTGGTCGAAACGGGAGATGGAAAGGTTTAAGGAGTTCCTGACCGGAGGCCCAATGCGGAAATTCTCAACCGAGCCTTCAATGATCATGCTGCAGGACGGTGGAGAGATAAGGGAGAATATTCTCTCTGAATTGCCTGATGAAGTGTGGGAGAATTTCCAGGAAGAATTTCTCAATTTGAAACATCCGGAGCAATAATTTCATAAGGGCATATGAAATCGCAGCTTTTTATGTAAATTGTTTATGATCGAATTCTTTTTTACCCTCAAAAAAAAGAATTGTGAATAAATTTAAAAAGCTGCGATTTAATTTCCGGTCCTCCATCTACGGCCAGGTGGTCTATACCATTACACTGTTGTCCCTCTTCTTTTTTGTCTCATTCGGTATCATTTTCAGGTCGGTGCACGAGGGCTACCTGAACAAGGTGATCCGGCAGAGCGGTGACAACATTGGCTCCATCGTCCAGGGGGCCCTCTACCATTCCATGCTCACCAACGACCGGGGTGCGCTCAGGAATACGCTGGATGTGATCAACCGGCTTCCCGGCATTGAGGATGTCAATATGTATGACAGCCAGGATAACCTGGTTTATTCCGCGTTTACAACCGATACGGCAGGTCACAGCAACCCCAATTGCAGGGATTGCCATGCATCCATCAACTCCATGTTCCCGGGCAACGAGAAATCTTTTCGCATTGTGAACATGGACAGCAAGTGTGAGATGAGCACCAAAGATTACAGCTACAGGCTCCTCATGATAAAATCGCCCATCCTGAATGAGAAGTCATGTTCCACCAGTGATTGCCACGCCCATGATGAGCGGGATGAGGTGCTGGGCTCATTTGTGATCCGGATCCCCCTCGAGGAACTGGATGGTGCCGTGAAGGAGTCTTCCACGGATTTCTTTCTCCTGGCAGCTTTTACCACTTTATTGCTGGCGGCATTTTTGATGTTCTTCACGAAAAGGAAGATCCAGCATCCACTGAACGAGATCATAAAAGCCAGCGATGCGGTCTCCAAAGGGGACAGGAGCACACGGCTTGCCCTGGATTCCACCCAGCTGAACGATATCCGGCTGGTATCCACGGCATTCAATAAAATGCTTGACAACCTGCAGTCGGCCTCGGATGAGTTGCAGAACTGGTCGCACCAGCTGGAATACAAGGTCCAGAAGAAGTCAGAGGAGCTTTCGGAGATGCAGAACGAGCTGATCCATGTGGAGCGCATCGCTTCCCTGGGCAAATTGTCCTCCTCGGTGGCGCATGAAATAAACAATCCGCTGTCCGGGGTATTGACTTATACCAAGCTGGTAAATAAGCAATTACGAAAACTTCACCTGGAGGAAAGCGAAAAGGCGCCCATGCTCAAGTACCTGAAAGTGATCGAAGAGGAGACCAAGCGGTGTGGAGATATAGTAAAGGGTTTGCTTGATTTTTCAAGGAAGGACCAGCTGGATTATAAAAACAACCACCTGCATAAAGTGCTCAGGGAAGCTTACCTGCTCATGGATCACCAGATGAAAATGTCCAACATCAGTTTTCACAGTGATTTTACAGCCGGCATGGATCTGATCCACTGCAGCGAGAACCAGATCAAACAAGCATGCATTGCGATCCTTCTCAATGCTTCAGAGGCCGTTTTCGAGAACGGGGAGATCATGATCAGGACCAGAAATCCGGATGATACACATATTAGGGTTGAGATCAGTGACAATGGTGTGGGCATTGCCCCGGAGGACCTGCCCCATGTGTTTGAACCATTTTACTCGGCAAAGGAGAAGGCAAGTGGCATCGGGCTGGGATTGGCCATCGTTCACGGGATCATCCAGAGTCACAACGGAAGAGTCGAAGTGGAATCCGTGGTGGGAAAGGGGACCACCATATCCATCATCCTCCCCCTGCTGGACGATCAGTCGCAGCAGGCGGATATATAGTATTGATCACTTCAATAATAAAATGAAACAATTCACAGGAAAACGGCTTTTAAAAAGCATAAACTGGTCGGGGCCAAGAAAATTTTTCAGATCCTTCTCGTCGATTTATGGCCAGGTGGTCATCATCATCGGCATCCTCTCGGTCTTCCTCTTTTTATCCTTCGGGACCATCTTCAGGGCCATCAACAAGGAGTATATGGAGAACACAATTCAGCAGAGTGGTGATAATGTGGTCATGTTTGTGGAAGGGGCACTTTACGAACATATGCTGGAGAATAATAAAATGGCCCTCAGGAATACCCTGGATATCATTAACCGCATGCCCGGTATCGAGGATGTGAACATGTATGACGCCCAGGACAATCTTGCCTACTCTTCCTTCCCTGATGACTCCGTGGTACATGAAAATCCAAATTGCAAGGATTGCCATTCCAACATCGACACCATGTTTCCCAGGGCTGAAAAGTCCCTTAGGATCATCAATATGGACAGCGAATGTGAGATGAGCGAGAAGGGGCATGATTACAGGCTCCTGTTGATCAAAAATCCCATTTTTAATGAACCCTCCTGCTATACAAATGTATGCCATGCACACCAGGAGAGTGACCAAGTGCTGGGGTCCCTTGTGATCAGGATCCCGCTGGAGGAGCTGGATGCCAACCTGAACAAGTCCTTTGTGTTTGCTGGACTGACCACCCTGATCCTGGTTACGTTTCTCATGTTCTTTACACGCAGAAAGATTAAAAATCCATTGAATGAGATCATTAAGGCCAGTGAGGCAGTCTCAAAAGGGGATAAGAAGACCAGGCTGGATGTCAGGTCCAACCAGCTCAACGACATGAGGATGGTCTCAACGGCATTCAACGCCATGCTTGACCGCCTTCAGTCGGCCAACGAGGAACTGCAGAACTGGTCACAACAACTTGAATATAAGGTTCAAAAGAAGTCAGAGGAGTTGTCAGAGATGCAGAATGAGCTGATCCATATCGAACGCATCGCATCCCTGGGTAAACTATCCTCCTCTGTGGCCCATGAAATCAACAATCCCCTTTCGGGGGTCCTGACATATACAAAGCTGGTCCACAAGCATATGCGAAAGCTTGACCTGGATGAGGAGGAGAAGAGCTCCATGCTCAGGTATCTGAAGGTAATCGAAGAGGAGACCAAACGCTGTGGTGATATAGTTAAGGGGCTGCTGGATTTCTCAAGGAGCGATCAACATGACTTCAAGAGCTGTCACCTGAATAAGCTGGTGCGCGAGACCTATACCCTGATCGACCACCAGATGAAGATCGAGAATATCAGTTTTCATACTGACCTTTCGGCAGGGAAGGACCTGATCCTCTGCAGCGGGAACCAGATCAAACAGGCCTGCATCGCCATCCTGCTGAATGCTTCCGAAGCGGTATTTGAGAACGGGGGAATTGTAATCACTACAAGCAACCCGGACGATGAGCATGTCAGGCTGGAAATATCAGATAACGGGGTCGGGATTGCACCCGAAGATATTCCCCATGTGTTTGAACCGTTTTACTCAACCAAGCAAAAAGGCAGCGGGATCGGTCTGGGCCTTGCAATTGTGCACGGGATTGTCCAGAGCCACAATGGGAAGATCGATGTGGATTCGGAACTGGGAAAGGGAACCACCATCACCATCACCCTGCCAGTGGTAAAAAATAAAAAACAATGATATGGCTGGAAAGATCTCAATATTAATCGTGGACGATGAAGAATCCGTGCGTGATTCACTCTACAACTGGTTCATCGAAGATGGCTATGATGTAGCCTGCGCCGAAAACGCCAAGCTGGCACTCTCCATTCTTGAATCGAGAAATTTCGACATTATCCTTGCCGACATCAAGATGCCTGGAATGGACGGACTTGAGATGCACCGGAGGATCAGGTCGCTGAACAAGGAGTCCATCGTGATCATCATGACGGCATTTGCATCAGTGACAACCGCGGTACAGGCTCTGAAGGATGGGGCTTACGACTATATCACCAAGCCCTTTGATCCGGACGACCTGTCACACCTCATCCGGAACGCCACAAGCCAGATCTCACTGAAGGCGGAAAATATTGCCTTACGGAATAAAATTGTGACCCTGGAGAATGTGGAGGATATCATTGGCAGCAGCAAGGCAATGATCAATGTGCTCAAGGAGGTTGAGAGGGTGGCCCAGTCCAGTTCCCCGGTCATCGTTTCAGGGGAAAGCGGCACGGGCAAGGAGCTGGTCGCCATGGCCATTCACTCCAATTCCCGCCGAAAATTCTCACCCCTTGTAAGCGTACATTGCGGGGCCTTGACAGAGAGCCTGCTGGAAAGTGAATTGTTCGGCCATGAAAAAGGGGCATTCACAGGTGCTATGTTTAACCGGAAGGGGAGGTTTGAAATGGCCGACGGGGGAACCATCTTCCTGGATGAAATCGCCACCATCTCACCCAAGATGCAGATTGAACTGTTGCGCGTCCTGGAAACGAAGACCTTTATGCGGGTGGGGGGGAATAAGGAGATTACCTCAGACTTCAGGGTGATCTGTGCCACGAACAAAGACCTGAAAAAGATGGTTGAGAAAGGGACCTTCCGGGAAGACCTCTATTACAGGCTGAATGTGGTGAATATAAAGGTTCCGCCGTTGCGAGAGCGGGTGGAGGATATTCCATTGCTGGTGGATCATTTCATAAAGAAGTATTGCATCTCCATGAGCAGGAATATTATCCCCATTGACCCGGCTGCCATGAAACAGCTTGAGCACTATGAGTTCCCGGGAAATGTACGCGAGCTTGAGAACATGATTGAGAGGGCAATTGTGGTCGGGAATGAGAAGGAGATCCGCCTGAAGGACCTGCCCTTTGAAAAGGAGATCGCCTCCAATTCATATGAAAGCCTGGATGATCTTGAAAAAAAATATATTCTCCAGGTCCTGGAAAGATACAATTGGAACATCTCCCGTTCTGCGCAGGTCATCAAGGTGGACAGGGTAACCCTGTACAACAAGATCAAAAAATACAATTTGAGGGCTTTTAAGAAGTAGCATTAAATATCAGGTGTACTTAAAGGATGATATTCATTGAGTGATCAAGGTATTTTATTAATATCCCATGGCAATTTTGAGAATGACTTTCTTGAAAAGATTGCCCGGGACGTGCATCAGGAATTTCATTTGCCAGTCTCTTTTGAAGGGAGCCACCTGGATTTAAGTGAGTTCTATGATCCCATGCGCAGGCAGTATGACGGGAACAGCCTGCTGAAAGAAATCGATGCATCATCCCCTCAGGGGCACCTGAAAAATATGGGATTGTTCAGGGTGGACCTCTTTATTCCCATCCTGACCTATATTTTCGGACAGGCCGCCCTGAAGGGGAAAACCGGCATCGCCTCCCTGTACAGGCTTCGAAATGAACAATATGGGATGAAAAAGGACGAAAAACTTCTCATGGAGCGCTTCTGTAAAGTAATTATCCATGAAATTGGACATATGTTCGGACTGTTGCATTGCCATGTTCCACCATGTGTGATGCGATCCAGTACCTACGTGGAGGATATTGATCAGAAAAGCGGCCACCTCTGCATCAGGTGCCGCAATGAGATTGGGTTGGATTGAGTGAATTTTGGGCACTTGTGGGGGATTCTTCTTGAATTCCATTTGGGGGTGTTGAAATCCTTTCAAAAACGTGGGCGGGGATTTAATAAATTAGTGTAGAAATTTAAGATAAAGACGAAACTAAAAAACACGGAGTTCGTAGGAATACAAAAACCCAATTCATTATGAAAAAAATGTTACGTTTTAGCAAATTAATGGTCCTGTTGCTGTCGGTGTCAATTGCAGCCATGGGACAATACACAGGCACCAACCTCAACATCGCTGCTTTTAAGAAAACCTTAGCCTCAGATTCTGTGGCGATCAATGTGCCGGCAAGGGCAGTTGATACCTTGCTGACCACCTACGCTTCCATACCCGGAGTGGCCCCTGCATGGATCCAGGTGGACCTGGGAACGTTCTATTTTATAGATGGTTATGGTCTTGTCCTGCAAAATGCAGGTGAACTCCCCCTTGCTTATACCCTTCAGGGGAGTCCCGACGGACTTTCATGGCTAAATCTTGGTAACGGGACCAGCCCGGCTACGGGTACCTATGGTTACAATCTTGCTTTCCCTGATGTCTTCAGGTTCATCAGGCTCCGGATCACCTCCAAGGACGCCCTGGCTTCGATCACTGAGTTTCGGGTTTTCGGCTATCAGATCTTTCCCCCCAATCCACCACTGGCCAATGCAGCCACCAATGTGACCGCTTCCGGGTTCCGGGCCAACTGGGGCCCCATTAGCGGGGCGGAAGGATACCTTCTGGATGTCTCTACAAATATTAACTTTTCAACATATCTCCCGGGGTATGAGGAATATGACGCCGGCTATGCATTTTCACATAACATCACGGGACTGACCCATTCCTCCACTTACTATTACCGGGTGAAGGCTTACAATGCTGCCGGGAAAAGCAGCGGGTCCAACAAGATCACCGTGACCACGCTGAAGCAGTCTCAGACAATTGTATTTGATCTTCTCCCCGCTGGAACTTATGGAGGAGATCCCTTTGACCTGGCTGCCACGGCCAGTTCAGGACTGCCAGTTGCCTTTGCCAGCTCGGATGATGGTGTGGCCACAGTAAGCGGAACCACAGTCACCATCACAGGGATAGGCACGGCCAGCATTACGGCCTCGCAGGCAGGGAATGCACAGTATCTTGCTGCAGTGCCGGTTTCAAGGGACCTTGTGGTAAATCCAAAAGAACTTACGGTCACCGGCGTCACCGCGGCTGACAAGGTGTATGACGGGACCGTGGATGCAATCCTTAGCGGAGGAGCGCTTGTGGGCGTAGTGGGCACAGACTCGGTGAGCCTGGCAGATACCACCGGAGGGATCTTTGCACAGGGAGGTGCAGGAAACGGGATCGATGTGACGACTTCCCTGATCCTCATGGGACCTGATTCTTTGAACTATACCCTGGTACAACCTGCGGGGATCACTGCAAATATCACACCCAAGGAACTTTCAATCACCGGTGTCACTGCGGAAGATAAAGTGTATGACGGAACCACCAGTGCCGTTGTTACCGGTGGGATTCTCGATGGTGTGATCGGGGATGATGTAGTCACATTAACCGGGGCCAGTACCGGTACCTTTGCCCAGTCTGATGTGGGAGCTTCCATTTCGGTGAGCACCACCATGGCCATCGGGGGAGCGGATGCAGGCAATTATACAGTTACCCAACCGGGCGGGATCACCGCGGACATTACTCAAAAGGAGTTGACGGTTACTGCCGATGATGCGACCCGGGAGGAGTGTGCAACCAATCCTGACTTTGGTGTGAGCTATTCGGGTTTTGTTGGAAGTGAAAATGAAAGTGTGATTGATGCTGAACCGGTTGCATCCTCTGCTGCGGATGAGGGTAGTCCTGCCGGAGGCTATGATATTACCCCATCAGGCGGCAGTGACGGGAATTATTCATTTGCCTATGTGGCTGGAACACTGACGGTAACTGCCGATGCAACGGCTCCGG
>JAHEEC010000159.1 GCA_024640885.1 Bacteroidota bacterium
GGGTATGATCCATGGATGGGCTCAAAGACCGATGTGTGAATTCCAACGGAAGCCGACGGGAGCAATCCCAGGGATCCGGTGATGACACTGGCCTCATCCGAAAGAATATCCCCGAACATATTCTCGGTGACCATTACATCAAATTTCTTAGGCCACTGGATGATCTGCATGGCCGCATTGTCCACAAACATGTATTCAAGTTCAATCCCGGGATAGGAGGGGGCCATCTCCTGCACTGTCTCTCTCCATAACCTGGAGGTGGCCAGCACATTGGCCTTGTCCACCACAGTGAGTTTCTTATTCCTTTTGGCTGCATACTCAAATCCCAGTTTCACAATGCGCTCCACCTCATCCCTTGTATAAACACAGGTATCATAGGCCTTCTTCAGGTCTTCGGAACGCCCCCTTGGCTCACCGAAATAGATCCCTCCCGTAAGCTCCCTGACCACCACAAAATCGGCCCCTTCCACCAGGTCGCGGCGCAGCGGGGATTTATGGATCAGCGATGGGAAAGTGGTTACAGGTCTGATGTTCGCATAGAGGCCCAGTTTTTTCCGCATGGCCAGCAGCCCCTGTTCAGGCCTCACCTTTGCCCTGGGATCATTGTCGTACTTGGGATCCCCTATGGCGCCAAAGAGCACCGCATCCGATTCCATGCAAAGCTGAAAGGTCTCCGCCGGAAATGGATCACCTGTCTGGTCAATGGCAGTTGCACCCACAGCAGCTTCGGTGAATTCAAAATGGTGGTTAAATTTCTTTCCAACGGCATTTAACACCTTCATGGCCTGATCCACGATCTCGGGTCCGATTCCGTCGCCTGGTAATACTGCAATCTTATAATCCATGTTTTTATAATTCTATGATGTTTAGCATGCGTGTGGTACACTTGATGGCTGCCACGGTCTGGTCAGGATCCAACGCACGTGTCTTGATGATATCCCCCTCATAATTCCAGGTGATCATGCACTCCACAAGTGCGTCGGTCTTTCCCCCGGGAGGTATGGTAACCACATAATCGGTAAGCACCGGGTGCTTTTTCTTCAACCGGTCATAAATCTTCCAGAGGGCTTTCATAAATGCATCATACTGACCGTCCCCGGATGAGGTCTCTTCATATACCTTGCACTCGATCTCAATGGCCACAGTGGCAACGGACCTGAGTCCCCTGGCTACCGATAGCTGAAAATTCTTGATCCTGATCCTCTCCTCCACACGTTTGCTCCGGAGGACATCTGAGATGATGTACGGAAGGTCATCCCTGGTAATGATCTCCTTCCTGTCACCCAGTTCGATCACCCTTTCGGTGACCAGCTTCATCTCCTCCTTGCTTAGCTCGATCCCAAGCTCTTCCAGGTTCTTCAGGATACTGGCCTTGCCTGACATCTTCCCAAGGGCGTAAGTCCTTTTCCTGCCAAACCTCTCGGGAAGCAGGTCATTGAAATAGAGGTCATTCTTGTGATCACCATCCGCATGGATCCCGCTTGTCTGGGTGAATACATTCTCACCGATCAAAGGTTTGTTGGAAGGGATCCTGATGCCTGAAAAGGATTCAATCATTTTACTTGCGTGGTAGAGGCGCTCTTCCTTCACCGACATCTCATATTTGAAATGGTCCCTGACCAATCCGATGACACTTGAGAGTGGTACATTGCCGGCCCTCTCCCCCAGCCCGTTCAGGGTGGTGTGTATGCCCGTGATCCCTGCCCGGATGGCAGAATAGACGTTGGCGGCGGCCAGGTCGTAGTCATTGTGGGCATGAAAATCGAACTTAAGCTCCGGGTACCGTGTGATCATATCCAGGCAAAAGTCGTAGGCCTCCTGCTGATTGAGGATTCCCAGGGTATCGGGTAACATGAAGCGGTCGATGCTTTCATCCCTCAGGGCATCCAGTAACTGGTACATGTAATCGGGAGAGTTCCGCATCCCGTTGGACCAGTCCTCAAAATAGACATTCATGCGGATGCCCATCTCCCGGGCAATGCGCAACACCTCTTTCACATCGGCGATATGCTGTTCCGGGGTCTTTCTTAGCTGGTTCTGACAATGCTTCAGGGAACCTTTCATCAGCAGGTTGTTGACCTTTCCTCCTGCTTCCTGAATCCATTTCAGGGAGATCTCCCCATCAATAAATCCCAGAACCTCTACCTTCTCCAGGTGCCCATGCTCCCTGGCCCAGTTAAAGATCAGGCTGGCCCCCTTAAATTCTCCTTCCGAAACCCTGGCCGAGGCAACTTCAATGCGGTCCACGTTCAGGTCTTCAAGCAGCAATTTGGCGATATTCAGCTTCTCTGTGGCTGTAAACGATACTCCGGAAGTTTGTTCTCCGTCCCGGAGTGTTGTATCCATGATGGTAATTTTCATGACTGGGATTTTAGCTCCTTTCAACTTCAAACGCTGCGATCTTCTCTTTGAGACTCAGAAGGTAGTCAATGTCGTCATATCCGTTCAGCAGGCACTCTTTTTTGTACGGATTGATCTCAAAGGATTCGGACTCCCCGGAGGCCACCAGGGTGATGGCCTGGTTTTCCAGGTCCACTTTTATCTCGGTGGCAGGATCCTTTTCTATTTCCAGGAAGATCCGGTTGAGAAACTTTTCAGAAACCTGGACCGGCAACAAACCGTTGTTCAGTGCATTGTTTTTGAAGATATCCGCAAAGAAACTGGAGACCACCACCTTGAATCCGTAATCATGGATGGCCCATGCAGCATGTTCCCTGCTGGAACCACTGCCAAAATTCTTTCCTCCTGCCAGGATGCGGCCCCCGAATGTGGGGTTGTTCAGTGGAAAACCTGCCCTTGGCTCCCCGTTTTTATCATAACGCCAGTCCCTGAACAGGTTTTCTCCAAATCCCTCACGGGTGGTGGCTTTCAGGAAGCGGGCCGGGATGATCTGGTCCGTATCCACATTTTCAATGGGAAGCGGAACCGCCGTGGATTGTATTGTGGAAAATTTTTCGATGGACATATGGTGATTCTTTAATGGTTTATATGAACTCGGACGATCAAGCCAGCAGCGTCCTTGGATCTGTGACCACTCCCGTCACGGCAGCCGCTGCCGCAGATAGAGGACTGGCCAACATGGTTCTTGCCCCTGGTCCCTGGCGTCCCTCAAAATTCCGGTTTGATGTGGCTACAGCCAGTTTCCCTTCGGGGATCTTATCATCGTTCATGGCAAGGCATGCGGAGCAACCCGGTTGCCTCAGTTTAAATCCGGCAGCTTCAAGGACCTCGGCAATCCCTTCCTGCCTTGCCTGTTTTTCAACCTGTTTGGAACCGGGGACGATCCATGCGGTCACATGAGCGGCCTTTTTCCTTCCCTTCACGAAGTTGGCCACCTCCCTCAGGTCTTCGATCCTTCCATTGGTGCAGCTGCCCACGAATACATAATCCACCTTTCTTCCCGCAATGGGCGTGGCAGCTTCAAAATCCATGTAGGCCAGCGATTTTTTATAGGATTCCCGGTTTCCGGGTTCAATCTGCTCCACCGCCGGGATTTGCGAACTGATCCTGGCCCCCATCCCGGGATTGGTCCCGTAAGTGATCATGGGCTCTATATCAGCAGCATCAAAATACAGCTCCTTGTGGAACTCTGCATCCACATCACTGTTCAGTTTTTTCCATCGCTCCACAGCTTCATCAAATGCGATTCCAGCCGGAGCAAACTCTTTTCCCCTGAGGTAATCAAAGGTGACCTGGTCCGGAGCGATGAGGCCGCCCCTGGCTCCGCTTTCAATGCTCATATTGCATACAGTCATGCGTCCCTCCATGGAGAGACTCCTGATGGCCGAACCGGCATATTCGATGAAATAACCTGTCCCGCCGCTGGCCGATATCTCTGAAATAATATAGAGGATCACATCCTTTGCCGTCACTCCCATGGCCAGCTTGCCTTCCACCGTAATGCGCATCTTCTTCGGTTTGGGCTGGAGAATGCACTGGGTGGCTAGAACCATCTCCACTTCGGAGGTGCCAATGCCGAAGGCCACACTCCCGAAAGCTCCGTGGGTGGAGGTATGGCTGTCGCCGCACACCATCGTCATTCCGGGCTGGGTGATCCCGAGTTCGGGGCCTATCACATGCACGATTCCCTGGTAGGGATGGTTCAGCCCGTAGAGGGTGATCCCGTATTTTTCACAGTTTTCAGTAAGTTTATTGACCTGGAACCGCGACAGCTCGTCCTTGATGGGCAGGTGCTGGTCCACGGTGGGCACATTGTGGTCGGGGGTGGCCACCGTATGCTGGGGCCTGAACACCCCGATCTCCCGCCTGTCAATCCCTGCAAAAGCCTGGGGACTTGTTACTTCATGGATAAGGTGTTTATCAATATAGAGAACCGACGGACCTCCCTTGATCTCGTCTACCACGTGGGCATCCCATATCTTATCGAATAGTGTTTTTCCAGCCAATTCCTGTAAAATTTAATGTAAGGCGCAAAGGTAACAAACTTCTGCTACAAATTGATCATTAAAGCCCCAGTAATCATGATGTTTTAACACGGATTAAACTTAATATTTTCTCATTTGGAAGAGGTGGGTTGAAAGTGCACGGGATCAATTGCGGTTTTGTCTCCTGGCGGCCCGCTGCATCTGCCGCTCCCTGATTTTAGGTTTTCTGGTCCAGGAGCAGTTACCACCCGTGGGAAGACTGCCATAGGCTGCGGCCTCCAGGTTTTCCTGTTTGTTGCGCGGGCATCCAAACAAAAGGTTGAAGCCGACCCGGAGATTTACGGTGCGGGTGTCGAAAGGAAAGAAGAATCCCAGCAGGTTATCACTTACCGCATGAATCTGGAAACCGCTTCCATGGTAGGCGATGCCTGCCCCGATGTTTAAAAGGCTGTTATTCAGGTATGACCAGCTCGCCGTACCCAGCAGCCGTCCCCCCAGATCGGCCTGAGCCAGGAGCGTGACCGAAGAATGCACTTTGCTGCGGAAGATCACATTGCGGTTGACTGCTCCAAGTGAGAATCTCTCGTTCAACCGGTAGGATCCTCCAAGGTAAAGCTGGAGGGGAAGGGTGGATGAAAAAGGGCGCTGGGTTACGGTGAAGTCAAAGGAGTTAAGGATGGAATCCAGGATCTCCTCTGCAAAATCAAAGGAGATCACATCGGTGCCCGCATCCACCCCCTGGTATGGAAAAGAACCGGTACCCTTCACATTGTTCAGGTCGGTTCTCCACCTGACCAGCCCCAGATCCAGCAGGCTGGCCGAGAGGGTGGTCCTTTCATCCATCCTGTAGACCATCCCCAGGTCCACTGCAAAGCCCGGGTTTCCCCTGTTGAGCAGCAGTTCCTGGATATTGACCTCGTCCAATGAAATGCCGGTGATATTCCCGTCCGGATCCTGGGAAATGGTTGCAGGAAGTGAACTGTTGACATTAAAACTCCCTTCCAGAAGGAGGTCAAAACTGTGCTCCCCCGTGGTAAACCTCATATCCGAGCGGTTGCTGACCAGCCTGGCTTTTCCAAAGAGCAACCTGGCCCTCGCCCCCGCGGTCCAGCGCCGGTTCAGCACCTTTGATACCCCCAGGGAATACTCCCTCTGGTAGTAACCTGCAGGCCTGAAGGCCCTGAAATTTTCTGTTTTACCCACGTAGGGACCGTTGCCAAAAACGACCATTTCAGCCAGTTCCCTGGGAACGGTCTGGTAGGCGTGGGCTTTTTCTGCGATGTG
>JAHEEC010000160.1 GCA_024640885.1 Bacteroidota bacterium
AGTGGCCTCGGCCACGTTGGCATACTCCCTCTCCTGCATAAAGAGCGATCCGCCCAGGATCGCACAATTCACAGCGATCAGCGGGAGAAAGATTCCCAGTGATGTATAAAGTGCAGGAGCAAACTTCTCGATCACCATCTCTACAAGCTGGACCATGGATGCGATCACAGCAATGAACATGATGAAACTCAGGAAGCTCAGGTCCACATCGGCCAGACCCGGGCTGATCCATGAGAGCGCACCGGCTTTGAGAATAAACTTCTCCAGGAGGTAATCCACCGGAACCGTAAACCCAAGCACAAAGACCACTGCGATCCCCAGGCCCGTGGAGGTCTTCACGGTTTTGGAGACAGCCAGGTATGAACACATGCCCAGGAAATAGGCAAAGATCATGTTATCGATAAAGATGGACTTGACAAATATATTGACCAGATTTTCCATGGAAATTTTGTATTTCTAGTTGTTGATCGCTTTAGTTTTCAATCAGGTCTTTTTTTCTTGACCGTTGTACCCAGATGAAAATACCCACCACCACAAGTGCCATGGGAGGAAGGATCATCATCCCGTTATTCTCATATCCTGCATCATAGAATGCCTGCGGGATCACTTTATATCCCAGGAGTGTTCCTGAACCAAAAAGTTCCCTGAAAAAAGCCACCAGGATCAGGATTCCACCGTAACCGGCTGCATTCCCCAGTCCGTCAAGGAAAGAGGGCCAGGGCTTATTTCCCAGCGCAAAGGCCTCCAGGCGGCCCATGATGATGCAGTTGGTAATGATGAGTCCCACGAAAACCGAAAGCTGCTTGCTCACATCATAGGCATAAGCTTTCAGTACCTGGTCCACCACAATCACCATGGCGGCAATGACCACCAGCTGGACAATGATCCGGATCCGGGGGGGTACCATTTTTCGGATCAGTGAGATCACCACATTGGAGACTGCCAGCACCACCATCACGGAGAGTGCCATGACAATGGAGGGTTTCAGTTTCACGGTCACTGCCAGCGCCGAACAGATCCCCAGTACCTGGACTGTAATGGGATTGCTCCTTCCGAGCGGTTCTGTGATCAGCTTGAGGTTCTTGGCAGAAAACATAGGTTCTTTTTCGCTGCTCATATCATTGATTATTTGCTAGTTGTTTAAAATAATTCACATAGCCGGCAAGACAATCTTTCAGCATGGCTTCCAGTCCTTTGGAGGTGATGGTTCCGCCTGAAATGGCATCCACTCCATGGGGATCGTCAGGGGCGGCTCCTCCCTTCACCACCGTAATGGAGACAAACTCACCCTGATCGTTAAAAATGGTTTTCCCTGAAAAGGGTTCCTGGAACCATTTTGCATTGATGTCAGCTCCCAGTCCGGGGGTTTCACCCTTGTGGTCAAATACGGCCCCGCTGATGGTGTTCAGGTCGGAATTGAAGGCCACATAACCCCAGATGGGGCCCCACAGGCCCTTACCCATCACCGGTACGATATACTTATTGCCCCCTGCCGGGTCCGCATATTCGAAAACAGGATAATTCCTCTCTTCCGGAGCCTTGCGCACTTCCTCATTGATCTTAAGGGTCACGTCAAAGGCGTCTGCCTCCACCCGGTTTCCGTTAAAATCCACCACATATGCATCGGTGATGAATTTGCCGAACTCCTCGTTGATATAGCTGTTCTTGTCACTTACTTCACTTACCTGCTCAGCTTTCCCGACGGATCGAAGGATGTCCTGTTTCCTTTCGATCTCCATGTTCATCAACTGGCGCGGCTTTAGCTGCATGGAAACGAACGACAGCAGAATGGCCACGATGGTCACCATGATCAGTGAAAAGACAAAAATGTATGTATTGCTAAAACTTTTCATGCTCGTCTCTATGATATTAGTTTGCAGTAACTTTAGCTCTTTTCAATCTTTTGCGGATATTGGCCTCGACCACATAATGGTCAATGAGGGGTGCGAAGACATTCATCAACAGGATCGCAAGCATCACCCCCTCCGGATATGCCGGATTGAGCACCCTGATCAGAATGGCCAGGAACCCGATGAGGAATCCATAGATCCACTTCCCGCGCTCGGTCTGTGTGGCTGAGACCGGATCTGTGGCCATGAAAACCGCACCAAATGCAAAACCGCCCAGCAACAGGTGCTGCCAGAAAGGAAGCTCCATGAATGCATTGACCGCAAAAGCATTCAGCAACAGGCCCATCACCGCTCCACCTGCAAAGACAGAGAGGATGATCTTCCAGCTCCCTACACCGGCAAGGATCAGGATCACGGCACCGATCAGGATGGCCAGCGTGGAGGTCTCCCCGATGGAGCCCGGGATGGTCCCCACGAACATGTCCCAGGGTTTGTAGGCCTGTCCAAGGCCGTTTACGAATGTGGAAGTATGCTGTGCCGCCTGTCCCAGGATGGTAGAGCCTGAATACCCGTCTACAATGCCGGTCCCGTCTGCCAGCCCGGCGATCCACACCTTGTCGCCCGACATGTGGCTGGGGTATGCAAAGAATAGGAACGCCCTGGCTGTAAGCGCCGGGTTCAGGATATTCATCCCGGTTCCTCCGAACACCTCTTTACCGATTACCACCGCAAAAACCGTAGCCACAGCGACCATCCAGAGGGGTACATCGGCTGGCATGACCATGGGAATGAGCATCCCGGTCACAAAATAACCTTCAGCCACTTCCTCGTTCCGCATCTGGGCAAATGCAATTTCAATGCCCAGTCCCACCACATAGGAGACGATAATCATGGGAAGGATCTTCAGGAATCCAAACCATACCATCTGCCAGAATCCAGCCTGGATCCCCAGGGCCTGGAAATGATGGAAACCTGTGTTCCAAATCCCGAAAAACAGGGCAGGAACCATTGCTAAAAGCACAATGATCAGCGTCCTCTTCATATCGTTGGCATCCCTGATATGGACGAATCCCCTGGTGACCCTGTTGGGGACAAAGAGAAAGGTCTCAACGGCTTCAAATCCTGAAAGGAACATGTGAAGCTTTCCCCCTTTCTCGAAGGGAGGCTTGATCTTATCTACAAATCTTTTTAAAGCACTCATCTGAATTGATTGGTATATGTGTTACTCTTCCATTTCTTTTCGCAATGCCCTGAGACCGTCACGCAGGATTTTTGTGACCGGTGTCTTGGAGGTACAGACCACCTCACAGAGTGCCAGGTCTTCCTCATCCACCTCGTAGATTCCAAGCTGTTCCATCTTATCAATGTCATTGACCAGGATGGACTTCAGCAACTGCACCGGGTAGATGTCCATGGGGAGCACTTTCTCATATTCGCCTGTCATCACAAATGCCCTCTCCCCGCCGTGATAGTTTGTATCCAGGTCGAATTTCCTGTTGGGAGCAAGCCAGGTAGAGGCAAAAGAACGTGACAACGAAAATTTCTTAAAACCAGGGAGGATCCATCCGAACAATTCAGAATAGTTCCCTTCCGGGATCACGGTGACCTGGGAATCCAGGAAACCTACATAACCTTTCTCCGCATCAATCTGCCTGCCGTGGAGCACATTCCCGCTGATGACCCTGTTGTCGCCTTCCATCAGCTTGTTCTCAAGCAGGGAAGCCACTTCCGTTCCCCGGATTGTCTTAAAGTAGACCGGGTTCTCCACCCTGGAGCCCGTCAGGGCCACCACTACCGAAGGATCGTACTTTCCCGTTTTGAAGAGACGGCCTATGGCCACCACATCCTGGGGCTTTACGATCCAGACCACCTCCCCTTTATTGATGGGATCCAGGCTGTGGATCTGAATGCCTACATTTCCTGCCGGGTGCGGCCCGCTAAAGCGGTTGATCTCCACCCCTTCAATATTGCTGAGTGTCTTTACCGAAGGATACCTGCCGTCAAGGTTCACGTGTACCTTCCCATCGGTCAGTTGCTTCAGCACATTCACTCCCCACTGGAAATCCTCCTCCATGTCCTTCAGGAGAAAGTCATAGTCCGGAGCCAGGGGGGCTGTGTCAAAGGCTGAAATAAATATGGATTTTGGAAACCTGTCGGGCCTTGCGATCACCGTGTAGGGGCGCTGCCTGATCATGGGCCACAGTCCGCTTTCCAGGAGGTTCTCCACGATCTGTTCCCGTTTCATCCCGGAGGGATCGCCCTTCAGAAAGGTCTCCGCAGTGTCTTTGCCATCGTCCTCAATGACCACCTCTATGATCCTTCTGCGGTCGCCGCGGTTGATGGATGAAAGGATGCCGCTGACCGGTGAGGTAAACTTCACATCAGGGTTGTATTTATCATAAAATACAGGCGTTCCGACCTTTACCGGATCACACAGCTTGGGAATGATTTTGGGAGTAAGTCCGTGCCAGTCAACAGGTTTTATCGCCACTGTCTTGGCCCTTGGGGCCTTGACATAAATTTTTTCGGCCTGTCCATTCATCTTGATGTCCAGGCCTTTCTTGATCTTGATTACCTCAGCCATTGTGAACTTTGTAACAGTAAAATAAAGTGTAAAAATAGCTATTTTTGTGAACCGTCAAACAATGATTTGGATTATATATCTGAAAATACAAATTTGTAAATATATTATTGTGTAGCCGGTTGGAAGTCATGGAAAAATAGGTGCCGTTAAACATAAAGGTACGATATTTGACGTTACAATACCAGGCTATAAAACCGCCCTTCAATCTCATGAAAGCAACAGAGTTTCTTCTTATATGCTTTATCTTACTTCCTTTCATGGCACGGCCTGTTTGCGGTCAGCTTCCCTATGAAGATCCCGATGGCAAATTTCGTGAACTGGTCATGGATCCCGATATAAAAACCATACAGCTATTCAGGGAAGGCTGGCCCCTGAGCTACCCTGTCATCAAGCTTCCCAAGGATGTCCCCCTGGTGCTTGAGTTTGATAAGCTCGGTAAAGAACAGCCTGTATATTATTACAAGGTGCTCCATTGCAACGCCGACTGGTCACCCTCCGACCTTTCGGAACAGGAGTACCTTGACGGCTATCCTGAAAATGAGATACGGGGTGGCACCCCTTCCTTCAGCACCTACTATTCCTACCTCCATTACACCCTGAAACTTCCCAATGAGAATACCAGGCTCCTGGTCTCGGGGAACTACCTGTTGCTGGTCTACAGGGATGGAAACCCTGAGGATGTGGTCTTTACCAAACGTTTCATGGTAACCGAAGGACGGGTCAACATCGAAGCCACCGCCGGTATTCCGGTGCTCAACCAGTTCAAGGGGTGTTGCCAGGAAGTGGATTTTACGGTGCAACACAGCGGTTATGTCATCAATGATCCTTTCAGTGAGACACAGGCGGTAATTTTTCAGAACGGGTTGTGGGACCTGGGCATTGTGGGACTGCAACCCTACATGGTAAGGGATGGACAGCTGGTCTACGACTACCAGGAAGAGAACATATTTCCAGGCGGGAACGAATTCAGGTTCTTCGATACCAAGAATACCCGCATCCCCACCTATTACGTGCAGCGCATCGATTATGTGGCACCCTATTTTCATTTCGAATTGAAAACGGACAAACCCAATTCACCTTACAATTACTTTTCGAAAGAGGATATCAACGGCCGGTATGCCATCGAATCGGAAGGGGGCCACGATCCGGGCCTGGATGCCGATTATGTATTCGTCCATTTCAGCCTAAAAATGCCCATGCAACTGGATGGATCTGTATATATCACC
>JAHEEC010000161.1 GCA_024640885.1 Bacteroidota bacterium
TGTAGTTAGCTCCGGAGGCGTTGGCTCAACCTCTGTTTTAAAGGTGCGTTCGTTCCCGAAATTGGGTCCCATGCTATTGGTGGCATAGGCCCTGACGTAATAGGTCGTGTTGGGTTCCAGGCCATTGATCTCACTTGAAAATTCGCCGGTCCCCGTTCCGTCCGAGGTGTGCGGATCATCCAAATCCGGTAAAGGGGAGGTGCTCCAGCAAACACCCTTTGCAGTAACCTGGGAGCCCCCGTCACTGGTGATTATCCCGCCGCAACGTGCAGTGTTGTGTGTAATGAATGCAACGACACCTGTTTCAACCGAAGGAGTTTGCGTGGCAGCAGTCTCGAATGATACGGGCTTCCCACGCACCATTTCATCCCCGGAGGCATAGGCCCAGACATAATAACTGGTGCCCGGTTGCAGCTCTTCAAGCACCTCTTCGAACTCCCTGCCTTTTTCTGCCCGCCCCAGGTTGGTACATCCGGAGGCATCTTCAGGGTCCGGGGAGAGGGACCAGCAGAAACCATGTTCATCCACTCCCGAAACGCCCACATCCAGCAAGGTGGCAGATATTTTGCATGATGTATATGAGATCTCCTGGACAGCACCGGTTTTTACCATAATCTGCCGTTCCGGCTCGATCTTCCTGCAATTGGTGCAAAAGAGCCCCAGCATGAATGCCATCCCGATGGCGATGAGTGTAAAGGGGGTTTTATTTCCGGTCAGGATCTTCATGCCTCTGGGTCACTGTTCTTTTTTTAAAAAAATGAAGTCACCCCCCTCGTCACCCACATTTTCAATTTCACCGTATTGTGGGATTGCATCGCTGTTGTTGATTACCGCGAGCCGGAAACTGCTGAAGAGTTGTTCAGAGGAGAGGTAACGCTCCTGGTTCTCCTCGAGCCGCTCAATAAGGAACCTTGTGAACGAGCTACGGTCCGGAACCTTGGTCAGCGTACCACTGGTCATTGCTTTCCTGCTGGGGAGCTCGTACAATTTCTCGTAGGCTTTCTCCCGGTTTCCAAAAGCGGACCTCATATTAAAGATAGAGCCCCCGAAACATGCATCGGTAATCAGCAGGGTATGCTTGGAGTGAATCTCCTTCAGATAATCCACCAGGGTGCTGTTTCTGAACCAGTTGGTCTTATCCACTTCGTCTGCATCTGCGGGCAGCCAGTAACCGTTGCTGGAGTTCTCATCCCACCATCCGTGGCCTGCATAGAATATAAGCAGGTTGTCCTCTGGGGTGACGATCCTTGCCAGATCATCCATGCTCCTCATTATTTTTGCCCGGGTGGCATCTGTCAGAAGGTTGACGTTCTCCTCTTTGAAATTGTAATAACCGGTGAGGACCTGGTAAAGTTTTTCGGCATCCTTTACCGGGTTTTCAAGATCTGATATTGCGTTGTCCTGGTAATTGTCAATGCCAATAATAAGACCGTAGTATTTGGCTCCGCTTTCGATTCTGTCGGCGAGCGAAACCACGGGAGGGGAGTAATTAGCCACGAAAAACTCTTCGCGCAGGTTATCTTCCCGGTCCATGACCACAATCCGAACCTGGTTGTCGCCCGGTTTAAGGTTCAGCCTGAGGGTGAAGATTCCCGCATCACTCACCGGTGGCTGAGCAGAATTGAGCGAAACCAGGCTGATTCCACTGGGATCAGTGACTTTGCCAATAAGATCCAGCTCCTGCTGGGTGGAATAATACCTGGTCCCCAGGTAGATCTTTGGGGAGATGAACTCGATCTCGGGTGGGTCGGTATCGGGCAGTTCCTCCTTCTCCCTCATTTCCACCTTTGGCAGGTTGTTTATCCGCAGGCCGGCTTTCACGCTTTTCACCTCCTGTGCCTGGAGCATATGGCATCCCAGGATGAGGGCTGCAAAGCATATGGTGTTTTTTGTTTTCAACGGCTCTTCATCGTTTCAGGTTCAGAATCTGTATCTAAATGCGATCATGGGTGCCGCAGACAACGGCTCTACGGATGTACCTACCGAAATTCCCTTATTTATAGATGAGCTTTGATGGCCCTTCAGATCGGAGGTGCCCACAATGGTCCAGACCAGGTCCGTGACCCAGATGCCGATAGCAGCATAGGCCAGTATTTCGGATGTGACATCCTGTCGAACGGCCCTGTTATAAATTTCATCCACCTGGTCCAGCCGGTCGGAATTTCTGTACGCATCGTAGGTGCTTATGGCCTTACTATTAAAGTAGATCGCGCCGGCAATGCAACCGTACCCTGCCACGCCTTTGATCCAGTGAGGTTGCCCCTTATTGACCCGGGAAAGTCCCAGGCCGGGGAAGAGGACCGACTGGAAAATAAGAAAGGTCCGGTTGAGGGTCCTGCTTCCCGATTCCTCTTTGAACACTGAATTGTCTGTAGGATTGACTTCTTTGGTTAAAGGATCATCGCCAGGCGGGGAATTTTCCTTTGCGATAGTTTCGGTGAGCACCGGGGTTTCTTCCATCTTTTGAGGAGCCTCTTTGCGTGCGTATACCTGAACGAAGATCTCTTCATCCAGGAAAATGCTGTCAGACCCAATGTCCCAGATAATCCTTTTGTTTGATCCACCCGGAACATGCGGACCTACGTCTCCTTCCAGCGATCTTGCATTGATGAGCCTGCCCTTGGAATCGGATACCTCCAGGCGGATGAAAAAATTTTCGGATGCCAAAGTGTTCAGGATATCGTAAGAAATCTGTACCCCGCCCTGGCTTGTAAAGGAGAGTTCAGGAGTCGAAACGGCCACACCGGACTGGGCATGACCGGTGTGAAAAGTGCATGCAAGTACAATTGTCAGGATGAAAAGGACCGTTACTTTCATTTCTGAACAAGTGAGTAAAGCCTTTAAATTTAATCTTCGGGAGCATCATTCACAAATTTTATTGACGGAAATAGCCATTTTAGGGCCACCTGGAGGGTTGTGTGTTCATAAATATCTTCAACCGTAATCATTTATCATTTAAATTACGGCAGATTAGAGCCATAAATTTGTCAGCTATGAAAAGAAGTAACGGCCTTTTTATTGTGCTGGGTATGTTGACGTTGGTCCCGGTTTTTTCCCAGAACCTCGTGCAGAACCCAAGCTTTGAGTCACCGGTCAACTGGGATGAATTCTGGATCCTTTCGACCACCGCGCCTTCCTCAGCTACAGCAGTGGCCGTTGAAAATGTGACTGATGCACACGAAGGGTTGAAGAGTGTGGAACTGGGCAATACCGTTTTCAATAAGTGGACCTACTTTTATTCCGATGTGGTGACTGCCCCCATCTCGATGATGGCTAATAAATCCTATGAAGTAAGGCTCTGGATAAAATCGGTAGAAGCGGGGAAAGGAACTGATGTGTCGTTTGCCTGGAACGGTGGGGTGGATATTCTTACGTTGTATAATGGGAATCCGGATCCTGTTACAGATCCTGCCTGGTTTTTGGCAATGGACACCGTCACCCCCGCTGCTGATGTGACGGACGGGTACTTCAGCCTGGGTTTCAGGTCCGACAAGAGCGGCCCTGCTGCGGTGGGGAGGATCCTTTTCGATGATTTCTCGGTGGTCAGGCTGCCCGATCACACAGCCACAGATATTGTAGCTTTTTCAATCCCCCAGCAAACAGGTCCTGCCTCAATTGATAAGCTGGCCGGGACCATTGAGATCGAGGTTCCTATTGCTACCGATGTGACCGCATTGGTACCTGACCTGATCACCCTCTCCCGCGGTGCCACAGTGACTCCTGCGGCAGGAGTGGCAGCCGATTTTACCAACCCTGTCACATATACGGTGACTGCCCAGGATGGGGTAACCACCAGGGATTGGATCGTTGCGGTGGTATTTCCACCAAGTACTGAAACGGATATCATCAATTTTGCATTGGCCGCTCAAACCGGACCGGCTGCCATCGATGCAACCAACCATACAGTGAATTTGCAGGTATATTATTCAACTGATGTGAAGTCACTGGTTCCCACCATTGACCTGTCAGCTGGGGCTTCCGTCGTTCCTGCAAGCGGAGTGGCGACAGATTTTTCAGCACCCGTGCTATATACCGTCACTGCAGAAGATACGGTGACCACCCAGGATTGGACTGTGACAGTGACCCTTGCCCCACCCAGCACGGCAAATGATATTCTATCCTTTATACTTGCTGAGCAAACCGGTCCTGCTAAAATTGACAATGTCCTGCACAATGTCATTGTTGAAGTGACTTTTGGGACAGATCTGTCTCTGCTGATTCCGGATATCAAAGTTTCCCGCGGAGCCACTGTCTCTCCTGCAAGCGGGATCGGGAATGATTTTTCAGCGCCGGTCATCTATGGTGTCACCGCAGAGAACGGGATTACAAAACAGAATTATATCGTGGTGGTGATGGTTTCGACCATCTCCAACCTGACAGACATAGTCTCATTCTCACTGGCTGAACAGGCCTCACCGGCTGTCATCAATAAGGTGTCGCATGCAGTCACCATTGATGTGATCAACGGTACCGATGTGACCGCCCTTCAGCCCACAATCGGCCTGTCAGCAGGAGCCACTGTGAACCCTGCCAGTGATGCGGTAGTTGATTTCACTTCTCCCCTTGTTTACAGCGTCACGGCAGAAGATGGGATCACCACCCAGGATTGGAGTGCCACGGTAGTGGAACTGCCAAGTGCTGAAACGGAGATCATCTCCTTCTCACTGGTTGAACAGGTTTCACCCGCAGCCATCGATAATGTGTTGCATGCGGTAACCGTTGAGGTGCCCTACGGGACCGATCTGACGGGCCTGTTGCCCGGCATCGGGTTGTCCGCCGGAGCTACGGTAAGCCCGGCAAGTGGCGTGGCTGCTGATTTCACGCTGCCTGTGGTCTACACAGTTACGGCAGAGGATGGGGCCACTACTCAGGATTGGACCGCATCGGTGGCGATCCTTCCCAATACAGAGACCGGGATCGTCTCCTTTTCGCTGGCAGAACAGGCTGGTCCCGCGGCCATCGACACCTTGCTGCATACCATCTCCATCGATGTGCCCCACGGCACGGATGTGACCGGCCTGCTGCCCGCCATAGGACTTTCGGCGGGAGCCACGGTAAATCCTGCGAGCGGAGCTGCAGCTGATTTCACCCTGCCTGTGATCTATACCGTCACGGCAGAGGATGGATCCACCACCCGGGATTGGACCGCCACTGTGGTGATCCTGCCCAACACGGGGACTGAAATAACCTCCTTTTCGATGGCTGAGCAGGCCGCTCCTGCAGTGATCGATCACACGTTGCACACAGTAACAGTAGAGGTGCCCTATGGTACCGGAGTGACGGCCCTTATTCCCACCATCGGTTTGTCCCCCGGGGCCGCAGTGAACCCGCAGAGCGATGTGGCGGCAGATTTCACGACCCCTGTGGTTTACACCGTGACTGCCGGGGACGGGACCACCACCATGGATTGGAGTGTGACGGTGGTGATCCTGCCAAACACAGAGAGTGATATTATCTCATTTTCCATGGCCGAACAATCCTCTCCCGCCTCCATCGACACCCTGTTGTTTGCAATCACCATTGAGGTCCCTTATGGAACGGATCTCTCTTCCATTATTCCCACCATCGGGCTCTCGCAAGGAGCCACGGTGAGACCGGCCAGCGGAGTTGGGGCTGATTTTACATCCCCGGTGATCTACCAGGTCACG
>JAHEEC010000070.1 GCA_024640885.1 Bacteroidota bacterium
ACCGGAATGGAACCGGAAGCGATCAACTCATCAATAAACTCCTGCGGAGGTTTGAAATCATGGGAGGGCCGGTTGTGACAATCCAGGCAATCCATCTCCCTGATCTCCAGGGTATCAATGGCCTCCTGGTCCAGGGATTCATAAATATCCTGGTAGACCACCGTGTCACCTGTGGCATGATTGATATACCGTACCCATGGCAGGAACTCTCGCTTGTCATTGGAAGAGATGTACTCGATTTTGATATCCGGATTCACATGCCAGTGAATTCCTTCGATCAATCCCTGGCCCACATGTTCCGATCCGGTCTTCATCTTGAGCTGGATGTTCCACTCGGTATTGGCATCATCGGCCAGGTAGTGCTTTTCATTGTGCACACGGTAGGAATAGAACTTTTCAGGCCAGTGGCACTCCTCACAGGTCTCCCGCGCCGGTCTCAGGTTATGGATAGGGGTTTCAATGGGAGTGGGAAACTTGTTGAACAATACGGAGTATACCTGGTAGAGGCCGGAAAGCTTACTCTTCACATACCATCCTGCCCCCTCGCCCACATGGCACTCCACACAGGTTACCCTTGAATGTGCTGACTCCTGGTAAGCCACATATTCGGGTTCCATCACACTGTGGCAGAGTTTACCGCAGAATTCATTTGATTCGGTATAGTGAAACGCTTTGTAGCTGCCAATCCCGGTCATCAACAGGAAAAGTATGGTGACAGCAATAAAGATGGCGATGGCATTCCAGTGCTTGGAATCACTCAGATCAAGGACGATCCCGGCCACAGGACTTTCCTCACCTTCGCGTTTGATCCTTTTGGATCTCCTGGACATCCCGATGGGGATCAGGATGAGCCCGATAATGAGAAAAACCGGCAGCACGATATAGATAAACAGCCCCACGTAGGATCCGGTGGCGCCCGGACTGTCAAACAGGCTCATGGCGATCATGAAAAAGACGATGATCAGGGCAGAAACGCTCGCCAGAATACTTCCAAAAAGTGAGAGCGGATTATAATAAGAGGTTGGCAGTTTCATAATGATTTTTCATAGATTATCCGGCAAAGTAAATAATTTACCAACTGCCTTTTTTAATGTCCGGTCCATTAAAATTCAACGAACGACTAATTCAGGGAAAATGACTGGAATATGTCGATATGGCCCGGAGGCCGGCAGGTAAAAAAAAATGAACTCTTGATAAACAAAATGGTTAAATTAATAACTTGGAAGCCCAATAAAAGAAGCCGCAGATAATGGGTCGCGATTTGACACACCACTGGGAAAATGTGTATTCCAAATCAGCAGTGGAAACACTTGGCTGGTATGAAGATAACCCGGAACCTTCACTGAAGTTGATTAAAAATTGTCAGCTGCCCGGAGAGGCCGCCATACTCAACGTGGGTGCCGGGGCCTCAAAGCTGGTGGATGTGCTGGTCAGTGGCGGATATAAAAATGTGATTGCCAATGACCTGAGCACATTGGCTTTGGATGCGCTGAAAGCCAGACTTGGTGATGATCTCATTGGCAAGGTGAAATGGATCGTTGATGACCTGACCCAACCCCGGAAACTGCTGGAACTGGATCAGGTGGATCTCTGGCACGACCGGGCCGTGCTTCATTTTTTCACGGAACCTGCCGACCAGGAGACCTATTTCTCCCTTCTTAAAAAACTAGTCCGAATCAATGGATTCGTGATTATCGCTGCCTTTAACCTGAGCGGTGCCACCAAATGCAGCGGACTTCCGGTTTGCCGCTATGATCAGCATATGCTGCAAAAGAAACTGGGTAGTGGATTTGAACTCCTTGAGTCATTTGACCAAACCTATTTAACCCCCTCGGGGAGCACACGCCCTTATGTATATGCACTGTTCCGAAGGAATTCCAATTAGTCACGGACAGAAGGTTCACCATTTGCAAATTCTTTTATACTTTTGCATCTCATAGTAATTCGCCTCTTTAGCTCAGCTGGTAGAGCAGCTCATTCGTAATGAGCAGGTCGGGGGTTCGAGTCCCCTGAGAGGCTCCATATTCACCCTGTTCAATCATTTCCCCTTATGGTGAAACCTGACACTGGCAGAATAATTCTCACCCTGGGCCTCGCATTCATAACTCAGATCGGGTGCACCGTTCAGGAACCATACACCATCGAAGGTGAACTAAAAGCCTGGCATACGCTCACTTTTTCCTTTAAAGGCCCGGGAGTCAGTGAACAGGATTACCCAAATCCTTTCCTGAATTATCGGCTGATGGTTGAATTTGCCTGTGAATCGGATACCTTCCTGGTTCCCGGTTTTTTTGCCGCCGATGGATTGGCGGTTGAAAGCAGTGCCTCAAGCGGAGAAATCTGGCAGGTCCGTTTTAAGCCTGACAAGCCGGGTCGCTGGTCCTTCAAAACCTCATTCAGGGAGGGACCCAATCTGGCCATCAGTGAAGATCCGATGGAAGGCACCCCCCTCTCCTTTGATGGCCTTTCCGGAACAATTGAAATCGGACCCTCCGATAAAACTGGACGGGACCTGAGGGCCAGCGGGCGACTTGAATATGTGGGGGAAAGGTACCTGCGTTTTTCAGGATCAGGAGCCTATTTTATTAAAGGAGGGGCCGACAGTCCTGAGAATTTTCTGGCCTTCCATGAATTTGACGGGACCCGCTACGGGGGGAATAACCGGCGCCGGATGGGTGAGGATAATCCCAACTCAAATCTTCACAACTACAGGGTACACGTGAAGGACTGGAACCCGGGCGACCCGGAGTGGCAGGACGGAAAGGGCAAGGGAATCATTGGCGCACTTAACTACCTCGGCTCAAAGGGAATGAATTCGGTCTACTTCCTGACCATGAATGTGATGGGTGACGGGGATGATGTATGGCCCTGGACAGACCGGGAGGAAAGGTACCGGTTCGATTGTTCCAAACTTGACCAGTGGGAGGTGGTTTTCAACCACATGGAAAAGCTGGGGATCATGATGCATGTAGTACTCCAGGAGACCGAGAATGAGTGCCTGCTGGATGCGGGTCGGCTGGATGTCCAGAGAAAGTTATACCTGCGGGAACTAATTGCAAGGTTTTCACATCACCTGGCCATCACATGGAACATCGGAGAGGAGAACGGACCTGCCCAGTGGACACCTGTAGGACAGACCGTGGAGGACCGGATGGCCATGATGTCCTATATTCGACGGACCGACCCCTATCACAGCTTCATCGTGGTCCACACCCACTCCACCGATCCTATCCACAGCGAGCTCATAGAACCATTCCTGGGGTTCGCAGATCTGGACGGGCCCTCGCTTCAGCTTACCCCTCCTTCCATCGTGCATGCTTACACCCGCAAATGGGTTGACCTTTCGTCGGCATCCTCGAAACCATGGGTGGTCTGTTCCGATGAACTTGGGCCCCACTGGATGGGGGTCATGCCCGATGCAGATGATCCGGAACACGACACCATTCGGAAAGAGGCATTGTGGGGGAACCTGATGGCCGGCGGAGCCGGAGTGGAGTGGTATTTCGGTTACAAGTATGCCCACGGTGACCTGAATTGCGAGGATTGGAGGAGCCGGGACAGGATGTGGGACCAGACCCGTTTTGCAATGGAGTTCTTCCGGGAATACCTCCCATTCGAAAGGATGAACTGCCACGACGAACTGGTAAATCAGGGCTACTGCTTTGCATTGCCGGGAGAAAAATATGCCCTCTATATTCCGGGCAGAACCAGGGGTGCCCTGGATCTGCAGGGTCAGGAGGGTCAATATTCTGTACAATGGTACGATCCCAGGAGCGGAGGTGAATTGCAGACAGGAGAGATCACCTCGGTTCGGGGTGGTCAAAAAGTATCACTGGGCCATCCTCCAGCAGATCCGGACCGGGATTGGATATGCATGGTCACCCTCCAGTAAACGACCCGCCTCAACCTGGGAGGGTAGCGATCACATCCCTCAGAAAGTCATTGAGACTGAAATTTTTCAGACTGTAACCCATGCGGACCACCACGAGGTTTTTAGAGGGGATCACATAGACCCTCTGGCCCAGGAACCCATCCGCAAAAAATATGTCATCCGGTACATCGGTCAGTGCATTCCCTTCCGAGGGCTCCTTGAGCCAGAAGGTGGCCGCATAAGTGCCCGCTGAGGCGGGAGCAGGTTTTTTCATGAACTCCACCCATTGGGAAGAGAGCACCGTGTCTCCTTCAAAGATCCCGTTGTTCAGGAACAACATTCCAAACCGCGCCCAGTCCCTGGTGGAACCATAGCTGAAGGATGAGGCCACAAAAAGTCCGCTGGCATCGGTCTCCACCACCGTATTCAACATCCCGATGCGGTGGAACAGCTCGGTGTAGGGGTATGAATGGTACCTGTCATCGTTACCAACGGCCTTCCGAATGAGTCCGGAAAAAAGGTTGGCATCGCCGGAGGAGTAGTTCCAGAAAGAACCTGGCTCATGTGCAAGTTCCGATTTGACCACCGAGCCAAACATATCATCGCTCTGCATGAGCATGATGGTGGCATCGGAGATGGTGAAGTAGTTCTCGTACCAGTCCAGCCCACTGCTCATATGAAGAATCTGTTCCATGGTGATATTTCTGCGGTCATCACCGGCCCACTCCGGAACATCCACCGGAGCAGTCACATCAATGCGCCCCTCCATAACCAACCTTCCCGCCATGGCCCCTGTGACACTCTTGGTCATGGACCACCCGTGAAACTTTGTCCAGGCATCATACCCCTCAAGGTATTGCTCCCCGATCAGCACATTGTTATAGACCACTGCCACTCCAAGTGTTTTTTTAAAGGGTTCCGTTCCCGGATCATCAATGGCTTCAAGGAGCACCTCACCCAACCGCGTATAGTCCACTCCCTCCGGCAGAGCCGCAGGCATCACATCGCCTTTGGGCCAGGGGATGGTATCCTGACTGTACCCGGGGGCGGGGATTAAAAATGATTCCGCACTTAACTCTTCTCCCGGTTTCTCAAGAACAAGTACCGCTCCCAGTCCTTCCCTGTATACAGCTTTCCGTTTGGCAATGCCCAGGACTGTGGAAGTCACTGATCTCTCTTCATAATCGACTTTGCATTTGGCCAGGCTGATGGGGAAAAAGGAGAGATCCTCGGCATAGACCCTTTCCGGATCTTTATCGGCCAGGAAAACACTGGAGCACATGCCCTTGGCAGCAAATGCAGTGATAATGGGCAACCTGGGCCAGACATACCAGATTACAAAGATAAGAAGGGCTGTCACCAATAGCCACAGAATCTTTTTGTTCAGCTTTTTCATACGGTATGTTTTAATAGGTTCAGCAAAAGTGTCTGTATAAAACTAATATTAATTGTTTGATTCGTAATGGCAAAGATAGATCAGGTACCATTTGTATTATCAACAACACCATTGTAAATTGCATATTACCAACCCTTGACCAGATGCCTGACCAACCCGACAAACTTACCCGTTTCTGGAAGGAACTGAAACGCAGGAAGGTGATCCGTGTTATTACGGTCTATGCCGCTGCTGCTTACGTAATCCTGGAACTGGTATCCATTATTGCCGAGCCCCTGGGATTGCCAGGTTGGTCTTTGCCCCTCGTAATCGTTCTGCTTTGCATCGGATTTGTCATTGCTGCAATCCTTTCGTGGATCTATGACGTAACCCCTGAGGGACTGGCAAAAACAGATTATTCCGACTTGGATGAAAGGAAGATCCCGGAGAAGCCTCCGGGTATCCTGGGATGGAAGATCGCCACATCCATCAGCCTGGCCGTCCTGCTATTCCTTATCCTTTATAACATTTTCAAAAACCGGGGGCAATCTGAAAGCCCGGAGATCCTCGAGAAATCCATTGCGGTACTGCCTTTCCGCAATGATAGCCCTGATAAGGAGAATGAATATTTTATGAACGGGATAATGGAGGAGGTCCTCATCAACCTGCAGGCTATCAAGGATTTTAAAGTGCCGGGGCGCACATCGGTTGAGAAATTCAGAAACTCGGAAAAATCCACCCCGGAAATTGCCGAGGAACTGGGAGTTAGCTACATCGTTGAAAGCAGCGGTCAAAAATATGGAGATACCATAGTGTTGAGGGTACAGCTGCTCGAAAGGTCTCAGGGAATGCACCTGTGGGGAAAACAATTCAAACAGGAAATAAAAAGTACTGAAGCAATCATAGGTATACAAAGCTTGATTGCCAGATCAATCGCCAGGGAATTGCGTGCTGTAATCACTCCCGAAGAGCAAAAGCTTATCGAAAGAGTCCCCACAGCCAACCTGACCGCGTATGACTTTTATCAGCAGGCCGAGGAATATATTATTCAGTATCGCATGGACCCTGAGAAAAAGGCCTCCCTGTCAAAAGCCAGGGCTCTTTATTACCGGGCCCTTGAGAATGATACCGGCTTTGCGCAGGCCTATACTGGACTGGCTAAAGTTTACTTTTATGGACATTATGTGAGTGAGTATTTCCTTGAGAATTTCCTGGATTCTGTCCTTTCTTTTGCAGATAAAGCCCTGCAACTGGATAACCGGCTTGCCGACGCCTATCTCATCAGGGGGGAATATTACCGCGCAAAGGGAGATACTGCCAGGGCCCTGAATGAATATGACAGGGTGTTAAGGCTCAATTCCAGTGCATGGGAGGCCTACCGCGGAAAAGGTCTGCTTTTTACAAATGAAGATCACATTGAAAGCATTAAAAACCTGCTGGCCGCATATTCACTCTACCATGGCCCCGAACTTCCGGATTTATTACGTCAAATCAGCACCACATATGCTTTTGCGGGATTCTATGACCACAGCCAGCAATTTGCGGAGGGGGCACTGGAACTGGACGGGGACTCCATTCTGTACCTGAACCTGCTGGCCACCCATGAAGGTTGGCAGGGCCAGTACAGGCAGGCCATTTTTTACAGTCTGAAAAGTCTGGCCCTCGATTCGACCGATGTTTTTAACCTCGACCGGCTGGCCTATAACTATATGTTTGCCGGGGAATTTAGCAAAGCACTCAAGTTTTACAGGAAGGTGGAAGGCAATGAACTTGAATTAAATGATTTGCATCGCATTGCTTATGTCTATTCCAGGAACGGTATGGCGAAAGAGGCCTCACGCTTTTTCCGCAAGCAGGAGGATGTTTGCAGGCAAATGATTGAGCTGGAGAGGCCGGCAGCCAAATCACTCTATACATACTACGATCTGGCCGGGGTCTATGCTTTCCTTGGAGAAAAGGAAAAAGCGCTTGAAAATCTGAGGATCTTCAACAGGCGTACAAAACAATCCGGCTGGATGGTCACCCTGATCCAGGACGATCCGCTCTTCGACTCCATCCGGGGTGAGGCGGAATTCCAACAGATCGTGCAGGATGTAAAATCCAAATACACTGAGGACTATAACCGGGTAAGGGCTTGGCTCTTCGAACAGGGTTTGCTATAAACAGAAAATGCACCGAAGGTATTCCCACGGTGCATCTCGCTGAGTCCGCTAAAATTTATTATTCCGTTTCTGGAGGCACTGTTTCCAGGACAAAGTCCTGAACGGTCAGGTTGCCCTCCACTACTTCCAATTGTTCCACTGTATCCGCGACAAATCCGTCCAGTTCTGCGATGACAGTATAGTATCCCGGGGCAAGGCCCGGAACAATATAAATTCCTGCTTCATCCGTGTAGGTTGTGGTGATCACCTCTTCCTGCCAGATTGAAACAGCAGCATTCTCAAGGAGATTTGAAACCGTATCGGTCACCACCCCCTTAACCGTTCCGGCGGTGGTGTTGTTCACGGCCCTGATCACAGGTTTGAAATTAAATCCCTTTATACCTGCAGGCGTATCCATGTTCCCTTTGAGCACAAATGATTTGTCCAGGCTGAAATCGAGTAAAACCTCGGTTGTTAGTCCACCAGCCACTTTCAGACCGGGACTGATGAATACCTTGACCCCGGTCTGGGATCCGCTGGGGACCTTCACAGAATAGGTTTCGTGGTCCTTCACCGAAATGCTGGCATTCTCTACATAGATGCGGAGGAGGTCATAGGTCCCGACCGGGACTTCCATGTCAACCAGTTCGGCCATGATCCCATTTCTCAACTCGATCAGGTTAAAATCCTCAGACCCTTCAAACAGCGTGATAAACGGTCCCTCCTCACTCTCATCCTGGTTCCGGACCTCCACTTTGGTAATGGTCACACTGGCCTCCTCGATCAATCCTATGGGGAAGGGCGCATCGGTGATCTTCACCGCGATCCTGCCTGTCTGTTCATTACCCACATCCTGGCAACCGGTGAATAACATCAATACCATCCCTGCAATCGCTCCCGACAATAATCTAAGTTTATTCATGATCCTTTTGTTTAAATATTAACCATTACTTAAACGTGCCTGCTATGAGAATAGTTGCATCACCCGTGCAAATTTACGATCCCTTAAAGTGGGTTAGCGGTATAGGTGGTCTCAAAATCGATCCTGAGCACCACATGTACACCCGATTTTGAGCACTTGCCCTCACAAATGACAGTAATTTCTCCCATTGGCGGGCTCAGCATATCCGAAACTGCATCGTAGATGCCACCCGCATCCTCCAGGGTGATTTCATCATCCACCCTGACGTTCCAGTCCGTGCCAATGGTCCATGTGCCGGAGGATGAACCCCTCTCGACCCTTATGGTTGTACCGCTATAGAAGATCACATCATCGTGGGTTCCATCATCCAGGTAGACATCTTCCACAGTGGCAAGAATCCCGTCCACAGCCACTTCCACAATTTTCTCCTGGTATTCATTCACATCATCATCGTCCAGCGGATCAATGGTAATGGTTGAGGTGAAACTGATGCTATCTGTATCTGTCGATTTTAATCCTGGCGCCACTACATCAATGTACAGATCCCCGCTGAGGGTGGTTTCGATCTCCACATCAAAAATGCTTTTGATCTTCTTGCAGGAGGTAAAGCCAGTTGCCAGCAGGACCACCAGCACAATATTCACGAGGTTTTTCATAGCTATAAATGTTTAATGATTTCTTTAAATGAATCTTAAAAGTATTCCTTAATTACCTCAATTTCAAGCCTCAAAATAAATATCACAGGGGTTTTTTATGAATATGGGATATTTAATGACAGAAGTCGGGATCCGGCCAATCCTGAAGAAATTGAATTGGTCCACAAAATTTTGAATTTCGACCCTCTATCTAAGTTTCTTTATCAAATTATTACTTTTGTACCCAATTAATTTCTGAACGCAGAATGAAAAAGGGTTGGTTAAAGCGGTGGAATGAGAGGTTAGCAGGTTCGGCAGAGGAATTTGAATTCGAACACCGTTTCATGAATATGATCACCCTGCTTGCAGGATTCGTGGCAGGAGTTACACTGGTGCTCAACATTTTCCTTGAAGAGATGCCTCATGATCTTTTCTGGATTATCTCCGGGTTGTGGATTTTTTTCTGGGTTGAATATTATTTCAGCAGATTCAGGAACATGCTGGGCCTTGCGAAATGGATGACCACGATTATTCTATTCCCGGTCTTCAGTTATATCTTCATCATCAACAATGGGTCCCAGGGTCCTCTGTTATATCTCTACGTGGTCTTCTTTCTGCTGATCCTTTTTGTCTGGGATGGAGCTCCAAGAATCCTTTTCATCATTCTTTTCCTTGTAAATATCGGGTTCCTTTTCTACCTGGAAATGTGGCATGGAGAGCTCATTGCATCATATGACGCTGAAAGGACCAGGCTCCTGGATGTATACCTTTCTTACCTGATCTACGCATTCCTTGGCGGAACCATCCTGATGTCTGCAAAAAGCAATTATATCAAGGAGCGTAAAAAGGCGGTCCAGTCAGACAAACTCAAATCGGCCTTCCTTGCAAATATGTCCCACGAGATCAGAACACCCATGAATGCAATTTTAGGGTTTTCACAGTTGCTTGAGGGGGAGGTCTCAAAGACTGATAAATCATTTTATATCAGCACCATAAGGGAGAACTCACAATCGCTGCTAAGACTAATTGAAGATATTATAGACATCTCAAAGATTGAAGCCGGTCAGGTTGACATTAAAAAAAGTGAGGTGAACCTGACCAGGATGTTGGAAGAGATGAAGGGTACCTTTATCCAGCTGCTTAGCAAAGATTCCGGCCGGAAGGTGGAACTGATATGTGAGAATCCATCACCAGAACTTGTGGTGAGAACTGATGGGGACAGGCTCAGGCAGATCCTGACCAATCTGCTTCATAATGCACTGAAATTTACCGAAAGAGGAGAAATCAGGTTTGGGTACCATATCGAAGCTCCTTATATCAGATTTTATGTAAGTGACACTGGCCCCGGCATAAAAAAGGAATACCTGAATGAGGTGTTCGACAGGTTCCGCAAACTTGAATCAGAAGAATCCCACAAGATTCACAGGGGGGCAGGAATCGGGCTATCAATCTCTAAAAACCTGGCAGAATTGCTTGGTGGTAAACTCTGGGTGGAATCCCACTGGGGAAAAGGGTCGACCTTTTATTTTACCACCCTGTATGAGCCCGCAGAGCCGGTAATCCATCCCGGGGCCCCCGAATCCCCTGTGTTCAACAAGCCGCAGGCAAGAAGAAAAATATTGGTAGCGGAAGATGAGATCACCAATTATCAATTCCTGGAATCCATGCTGAAGGGATTGGATTTCCAGCTAATGAGGGCAAAAAACGGAAAAGAAGCTGTTGATTTGTTCCGGAACAATCCAGGCCTCGATCTGGTACTCATGGATATCCGCATGCCGATAATGGATGGGCTCGAAGCCACCAGAATCATCAGGAGCCTTGATAACCAGATACCGATTATTGCTCAAACTGCCATGGCCATGGAAGGTGACAGGGAAAAGAGTATTCAGGCCGGTTGCAACGATTACATCAGCAAACCCATCATCATCCAGGAATTCCTTGAATTGATCTGGAAATACCTTGATGATCAGCTCCCGGACCAAGCCAATTAGGGAATTATTGTTTCATTATTTTCAGGGCCTCCGAATCCAGCCAGCTGCAGATCTCTTCCCTTTCCTTTGTGGTAAGACGTGCCTCACCGTGCAGGAAAAGATAACTTTTCAGAGGCATCTTGCCTGTTTCCAGTTCATCGCAGATATCTGCAATTGCTCCGATCTTCCTGCTCTTCTCCAGATTGCCAAAGTTGCTCAGATTCAGCTTTTCCTTTCCATCCCGGATATGCATTTCCAGAAACCACGAAACCGGTGAGATGTGACTGTACCAGGGGTAATCGGTCCTGTTAGAATGACAATCGTAACAGGAATTTTCAATGAGCAATGCAAGCGTGTCCGGCACCTCCAGGACCATCGCCAGGTCACTGTCCGATTCCCTGCTCCCCAGGTTCCGTTCAGGTTGAAAGAACTGGATCAACAAAATACCTCCAACCAGCACGAATAATGCAACCTTGAAAGGCTTCCTCATCACTCTCCTTCCATTAAAACTGAGGACTCCTCAGTGGTCCAATCCAGGATCACCTGCTTTTGCGATTCGGTAAGTTTCTTCTCGGGGTTGTACTGGAGGTATTTTGCCGGTGGCATCTTATCTTCTCCTACCAGTTCATTGATCTTGCCCAGCAGGCCAATCTTTTTTGTGGCCCTCAGGTCATCCCATTTCTCAAAATTAAGAGCTGTGCGTGCTTCCACATTGCGCGCTTCGGTTGTATGGCAATCATAACATGCGGACTTCAATATGCTGGTTACCTCTTCCGGAATCTCTCCCTGAGATTTGATTTTAAGGTTAAATGCCTGAAAAAGAATAAAAAGGCCTCCCGCCAAACCGATAAGAATCATGCGTCTTTTCATAATAGTGTTCTATTTGGTTTTAAAAATAATAACTGAATTCAATCTGATAGATCCTCCAGAGAGGATTTGGTACACATGTATTTTCCCCGAATAGTTCAAGATGCAATTTGATGAACTTTCCATAAATGTTCAGATAAGTCGGAGTCTCCGCTGGATACCAGGACAAATTGGCCGAAAAGTTATTTCCCTCACCTCCCCAGCTGATACCCCCCAGATATTCGCTGTCTTCATTGGATATCCAGACCCGGTGCGAAGGAAGCCTGCCCACCATATCACAGCCTCCAATAACAAAAGAGTTCAGGTACAACATGACATCTTCAGCATCCTCAGGAATGGAAATGAATTCCTTTAAACTCATCATCTGACCCCTGCCAATTTGATAAAACCCATCTGATGAAACCCCATCAAACTCCCACTGATCAATCTGCGACATATAAAAATCTGAGATGAGGGTTCGCTTTATCTTGATCCTGGCATCAATTGAGATCCCTGAATCATCCTGGTCAATTTGAAAGATGACCGAGTCATTCAGGAAATGAGTGCCCGGTGTACTGTTTCGAATAAGAATATCTCTCCTGCCATCAGGAACTGTGGCGATCTGAAATGTGCCATTCTCTGCGGTTACCCCCCTCAGCTCACTTTCACTTCCATCAGGGTTTAGCAAAACCACCTTTAATCCCCCGTATGTGATATCATCCACTGTCTTAATGAGACCGGTCAAAAGATGGGTTTCAGTGGAACTGGACAACGGAATGTGATAGGTCGATTTGGGATTATCCACATATACCACCGACTCATAGGTTTCAAAACCTGCTTTGCTGGCCTTTACCAGGGTATTTCCCTCTTTCAGGTATTGCACCGCATAATGGCCGCTTTCATCGGAGACGGTACTAAATTTTCCAATGGTAACCTCCACACCGGGCACCGGAATGGTGGTCCCTTCAAAATAGGTATGGCCTGACATCATGAGTCCCTCACTCACCTGGATGGTCCTGGTCCTGGAAACTGATTCAAACCCGTCAGATACGGTCAGTGTGATACTCTCATAACTGTAGGGCTCAGCCTTTGTATATAACTCCCAGACGGTGGTGGCCTGAAGGGGATCATGAATCAGCCCTCCATCTGATTCCCAATAATATTCAAGTGGATCCCCATCCCTGTCGGTAACCATTGCAGCGATCCCAATATCTGAACCCGGTGTGTAATTTCCAGTCGGATCCATAATCAGGGCTTCAATTTCAGGCACATGGTTCCCTGGCTGTTTCAGACATGATGCCATCCACAACATTCCAATTAACCATATGACGGACCTTGCTTTCAAAATGTAACTTTCCAATACATATAACCCGGTCAATCTGAAAATGTTTATCTCCTCTTCCTCAACCGCCTTACCCTGTCCCATTGAGTGATCTTTCCGACCAGGTCGTAACCCAGGGTCAGGTAATAGATTAAACAGGAGAACCATATGATCAGCAAATTGAACCAGAATGTATCAAAGGTAAGGTTTCCCACCCTTTTCACCGGCGCGTAAAAATGGCTCTTTCCGTAACGCGTTTCAGGCATCATATAAATGGGTGAGGTCTTCCGGATCAAGCGATTGTTCGATTCGACGATAAACTGGCCTTTATTGGTAAGCATCTCCTCCAGCCGTTCATTGGTGTAGGCCTTTTTCATTGCCAGATACCCATCCCTTCCACCCCACTCAGGTAACAATCCCTTTGATATCTCATCTTTTTGCCGGTCCGCCTCCCTCCTCATGGTTTTGAAATGATCCTGCACTTTGTGAAGGGAGTCTGTGACCATCCGGTAGGTGGTCTCACTGAACCTGTCCGGTTGAAGGTTTACAAGCGGTCCAAATGAAGAAACGACATGAAACGATGACAAATTAATCAGCTCATTACTTACCAGCTCAAGCTCCTTTGCCGCCTGGGGAATATCCTTCCCGCTGGCTGTTTTGAAACGGGCATCATTGAGTTTTGATTCAATCATATCAATATAATCCACCTGGTATGATGCATTGTATCTGGTCTGATCGATGGTGAAAAATTCCCCGGTAAACTTGTTGTTTTTGAATTGATTTACTGCCAGGGATTCAAATGCCCATTTTGAGGTCATCAATTCTCCAATCAATGGGACCCTGGATGGATCCTTAAATAAACTGTTCAACTTGTCAAAATTGATCAACATTCCACTGAACAACAACTGGGGAACTACGATAAAGGGGATTACGATATAGGCATTCACAGTGGAATTGACCCCCGAAGAAATGTTTAGCTCAATCATATTTGCCAGGCAGGAGACCGTAAAAAGTACGGCCCAGTAATAGAAAAGCATACCTTTAATTGCAAGGATGCTGTTCCCCACCAGGACAAATGTGAAGGTTTGAATAGCCGAAATCAAAAACAACACCAGGATCTTGGAGTTCAAGTAACTTATCCGGCTCAGTCGCAGGAAGGATTCTCTCTGTAAAAGTTTGCGGTCCTTGATGATTTCATCTGCGCTTGCCATCATCCCCATGAACATAGCCACAATCACAGCTGTAAACATATAGACGGGGAGGTTCACGTTATCCCTGAAAACATAATTGTCACCCGAAGAGACTCCACTGCTGTACCGGGTGAAATAGCCCACGATCAGCGCCAGGAAAGGCGCTTCCAGGAATTGGATCAGTAAATACTGGCTGTTGGCAAGCTTTGAAAGCACATTTCTGAGGCCGAAAATCCAGAACTGTTTGAAAGGGCCGGGGATTTTGAATTCTATGTCCGGTAATTTGGCTGCCACCGGCTCAACCTTCTGCTTTGATTCTATCCTGTCCAGGTAGATATCATACCACTCCTCCGGGGCCACTTTTCGCTCCTTGGTAAGTTTTCCGTACTCATCAATCTCTTTTGCTTCCACTATTTTCAGGATCTCTTCAGGCATTACATTGCCACAGGAATCACAATGTCCCATTTCGGCATTCACATAATTGCTCAGGGTTTTGAAATAGGTGATTGCATCAATGGGATTGCCCTTATAGATGACATACCCTTCCATATCCAGGATCAGGAACCTGTCAAACAACTTATAGATATCCGAGTAGGGCTGGTGAATATTTACGATCACAAGCCTCCCCTTCAACGCCTGTTCCTTGAGCAGCAACATTACTTTCTCTGATCCCATGGAAGAGAGTCCGGAGGTGGGCTCATCCACAAAAAGGACAGCTGGTTCCCTGATCAGTTCCAGGGCAATATTCAACCGTTTTCGCTGACCTCCGCTGATGAGCTTCTTCAAAGGATTTCCCACCTTCAGGTACTTGATATGATCAAGATCCAGGTCCACCAGGATTTGGTTCACCCTGCGCAGCAATTCAGTTTCAGAATGGTTGTCCAGGCACAGTTTGGCATTTAGATACAGGTTCCTGAATACCGTGAGGTCCTCAATCAAAAGATCATCCTGTGGAACAAATCCAATAATCCCTTCAATCTTTGATTTGTCCTTATGAATGTCAAATCCATTGATGGTGATCCGGCCACCTTGCGGTTTTAGCTGCCCGCTCAGGATATTCAGCAAAGTTGATTTCCCGGCTCCGCTCCCCCCCATGATCCCGATCAGGTTCCCTGACTCTTTACTGAAACTAAATTTCTTTATTCCCTTGGTGCTGTTTTTAAAGGTGTATTCAATGTGCTCGGCAACAAAAAAGATCCTGGAGCTCTCCTCCATGTGATGGAATTTCCTGGAGATATCGCTGTAATAGATAGGCCTGATCATGGCTCCTGTAATCAGGGAACCCTGCTCCAGCAATTCAAATCTTTCAGGGATGATGGGATGCCCGTTCAGAAAAAGATTCATCCCCCCCAGGTAGCGGAACACAAAAGTATTGGTAACGGAATGGTGGAGGATGGCAATGCGCCCCTCCATCTCCTTCTCCTGCAGGTGCCTGATACCCCTGATAAATGGAGTATCATTTTTGTCGATAACCAGGATTCGCTCCTTTTCGATCTCATCGCAGGCGTTAAGCACAAATGCGACTGTATTGTCATGATCGGGGCTGGAAATATTAAAGGTCTCCGAGACCGTCTTAATAAATGCAAGTTCCTTATTGGTCATCACATCATCCTCGTTGATAAACTCCACAAGACGCAGGAAAACAATGAATTTTTCCCTTTGGAGAAGACTTCTGTTAATCTCTCCGGCGATCCGTTTTAGCTTATCTGAATCTGAGAGGGTCTGTTTTGATGGCGAGATCCCGCCCCCGAACAGATGGGGGTGGTGAATCTCAAGGTAGTTGTCAAAAAGAACCAGGTAATTATGGATCAGGTTGGTCTTAAGATGCTGACGCAGGAATGCTTTTACAATGGACCGGGCTTTAAAGGAGACGCCGTCCTCAGAAGCATTTGCTATGATTGCAAATAATTGTAAAAGAGCATTTAATACTGTCTCCTTCATGGTGTTTAGCCATCACAAAGGACTGACTGCAGGCTACACAATATCCTGTCGCAGGATTTCGATCCTTTTGGATATCAGCTCCAGCTGCTCTTCCGTTAAAGTATCTCCCACACCCTGGTAAATATCCTGAAGATCAAACAATCCCTTGAATACATCACTGACATCCTCCAGTGATTTCACCGGTTCCATCAATTCAACGAGCCTGTCCAGGGATCTTTTTTGCTGGGCAAGGATCTCCAGGAAAGCAGTATTATCCCTTGAATTTTTAGCAATATTTGTGGTTGTATAAATCCCTTCGATCCAGCTTCCGCAAACTACCAGACGTGCCAGTACGTCCTGCTTGTTGGCCACCAGGTGATCCCAGGTATCAACGAAAGATTCGGATACGATGAAAATTACCGAATCCCTGTTATCCAGGTTGTTTTCTATACGCTCTGCGTAGTTAATATTGAACGTGGTGGTGATGCCAAGCTCATCCACCAGGATCTTGGAGGCTTGCAGGTACTGCATGGTCCAATGCTTATAGGCATGTGTGCTGGCATAACAGAGGTCCGTGGCATATACACCCAGGTTCAGGGCCTTGTCCCTCTGGGTAATATAATCACCTGCTTTGCCAGGATCATTGGAAAGATTCAGAATATAGGGAGCGCCTGCTTTATACACTAATTCTGTGATTTCGTAAGATGTAGGTATGGGATATCCTGACAGTTCCTCGATGAGTTCTTCCTTTCCTTCCGGAAGCCTTGAAGATAAATCTGCCTCCTCTTTTTTCTGTGTGGCGTTTTTACACCCTGATAAGATGACAGCCAATGCCACAAAAATTCCCACGACGTTGGAAATGGATAGGATACTTGATGCCTTTTTCATAATTCCGAGCATTTATTCTATTAGATTTATGGGTTACAATCGCCACACAATTTATAAAAATCAACCATCATTTAAAAATTATTGCAGGAATCATTCCTTTAATTGCTCAAATAGAGCAAAATGTAACGTGCGCCTGTTAATATCATTCCCCTTATTAACAACCTTTGCAACTCTTTCAGTCGAGAACCCTTCCGAAAATAGATTATATTTGACCAAGCTATTCAACCCTTAATCAAGACCCAATATGGCCCAGGATAAGCCAACTGTGCTCTATGTGGATGATCTTGCCATTAACCTGAAGCTATTTGAGGCGACATTCAAACGGGATTACGACATTATCCTCACCGAATCTCCACTGGAAGCACTCAAAATTCTAAAGGAGAGAGAGATCCAGGTGCTGGTATCGGATCATAGGATGCCAGAGATGACAGGCACAGAATTACTTGAAATCGCTGCCAGGGAGCACCCGGATATTCGAAGGTACCTGCTTACAGCCTTTACGGATACCGAAACTGTGATCGAAGCTGTGAACAGGGGACGAATCCATGGATATATCAAAAAACCCATTCAGCCCGAGGAGATCCGTCAATCTATAAACAACTCTCTGGAAGCTTATTACCTGAGAATAAAGAACCGAAAGATCCTCAAGGAACTTGAAAAAGTTAATGAGGAATTGCTGAACCTGGATGGCCTGAAATCTGAGATTATCAATGCCATAAGCAACGAAATAAGCACCCCCCTTAACAGGATCATGGGTACTCTTCACCTGCTAAAAACCAAGATCGAAGGCAATGAACTCTATGAAGTGGTCAACATCCTGGATCAATCGGTCTTTAAACTTGAGCAGTTTTCCTTGCTTGCCAAGCAGGTTTCCGACTTAAAATCACCGGGATTTGAACTCAAATTTCAGAAGGTATCCGTTCGACAGGTGATCCAGTACGCATCCATTGAAACAAGCGAAGAGTTAAAGGATAATGGGATCAGTTTGAAAAAAGACCCGGAGGAACCAGATTATGAAATTAAGGGAGATTCTGGCTTGCTTGTCAGTTGCCTTGTAAATTTGATCAGGTTTGCCAGGGAACACACTGAACCCAAAAATGACATCCGAATTGTCACACTCCTGAAGGATGGTCAGCCTGCCATCCGGGTTGAGGACCAGGGTGTAAACTATTCGGATGTACTATTTGATTTCTTGTCCAATCATTTTTCATCAGCCAATACCGCCCTTAGTCTCAACATGGGGATCGGATTGGCTGTCTCGCGGATCATTATGGAGGCCCATGGCGGACGCCTGGTTTTTGAAAAAAACAGAGCTCACAGGGGATGCTTTGACATGGTAATTTGTTCAAGCGGGATTTCCAAAGAAACCGATGCTCCATGAATGAATCCATGCTCAATTCCCTCATGCGGTTGTTTGCGATCATTGCAAGCATAAACAGGGAAGCCGTTCATCTGCTCGCACGCAATTTCGTGGAATCATTCCTGACACAACAATTCAGTCAAAAACTTGCCGCCAGGTACCTGGTGATATTTGACGAATACAGCGCCGAACTCATTGATTATGAGAAGAGCCTGAAAGTAAAAAAAAGATCGACCTGGTCGGTGAAAATCCTTTCAATCTGCCAACAGATCGTCGATGAACTTCACATCCGGCACCGGTTCATGATCATCCTGGGTCTGATCAGGTTTACAAAATATTTCTCAGAAGTGTCCAGCTACACCTCAGATTATTCAGACACCATCGAAGAGGCCGTTAGAACCATTGCTGTTGGATTGCTCATCACCGAAGAGGAGTTTGAGAATTGTGCAACTTTTATAATTGACAAATTTTATAATGTTCCGAACAAAGAACATCTTCTGATTGTAAGTGACGATCCAGATTTTCTGGAGGGAGAGATCCGTCATTTACAAAAGGAGAATTTACCAGGGCAACTTTTTGTACTGAAGATACCCAGGGCGGATATCTATTTGTTCCAGTATGTGGGAAAAGCCCATCTCGAAAGCAACGGAAAATATATCTTCCCCAGATTCATTTATTTTTTACCCAGGGGTGGATCCATCAGGGGTGAAGGGATCACTCCCCTCTACTACTCGGACATTGTAGCAGGGTTCATTTCCTATAAAAAGGGAGAGTCTGTAAATTTCCTGGCCAAGGATATTGAGTTTCACTTCAGAAACTCCTCCAACGGCATTCAATCTTTCAACTTCCAGGGTAGATCCGGCCAACTTGTGGGGATCATCGGGGGCAGTGGAGCAGGTAAAACCACCCTTTTAAAAGTGCTCAATGGAACCCTGAAACTTAAGCACGGTGATATCTTTATCAATGGGCACCACCTGGTGGATGACGATGAAGACCTGGAGGGAATGATAGGCTATATTCCTCAGGACGACCTTCTTATAGAAGAGCTTACCGTTTACCAGAATCTCCTTTTCAATGCGAAGTTATGCATGGACGGATATTCGCACAATGAGATCAATGATGCGGTGATGGAGGTACTGAGCAACCTGGATCTTTATGAAGTGAGGAACCTCAAGGTGGGCACGCCCCTAAAAAAATACATCAGCGGGGGCCAGCGAAAACGGTTGAATATTGCCCTGGAACTGATCAGGGAACCACACATTCTTTTTGTGGATGAACCCACTTCAGGTCTCTCATCCACTGACTCAGAAAATGTGGTAACCCTGTTAAAGGAGCAGGCCCAGAAGGGAAAACTGGTGGTGGCCAATATTCATCAACCCTCCTCAGATTTGTTTAAACTCCTGGATCAATTGCTGGTACTGGACAGGGGTGGATACCCTGTATATGCTGGAAATCCCATTGATGGGATCGGGTATTTTAAACGGCTCTCAGAACGTGTGGATGTAACTGAGAGCGAATGCGGAACCTGTGGACTTACCAATCCAGACAGCATCCTGCAGGTCATTGAGGCCAGGGATGTAAACGAAGTGGGTGAATTCACCACGAAGCGAAAGGTCTCCCCTGAGGAATGGTATACTCATTATAAGGAAGAACTTGAATCAAAAAGAGAGTTCAAAATTGAGAAGAGCTGGATTCCATACAATAAGTATATGATCCCTGCTGCCTACAGGCAGTTCATGATCTATTTCAAAAGAAACCTCCTCTCCAAGCTGGCCGACAGGCAATTTATGGCCATCGCCCTGCTGGTGGCTCCCCTGCTGGCCATGATCCTGGCATTCTTTTCAAAATATGTCTCAGGCGATGATACGGATCCCCATCGATATAATTTCAGTCAGAATGAAAACCTCCCGGCATACCTGTTCATGAGCGTGGTTGTCGCGCTTTTCCTGGGACTGATCATTGCAGCCGAGGAGATCATCAGGGACCGCAGGATCCGGGAGAGGGAATCCTTCCTGAACCTCAACCGGAGCGCCTACCTGATGTCAAAAATTTCCATGCTGTTTATCCTCTCTGCCATCCAGATGTTTTTCTTTGTGATCATTGGAAACCAGATCCTTGAGATCAGGGGACTGACCTTCTCATCCTGGCTGATCCTGTTTTCCACGGCATGTTTTGCAAACCTGCTTGGTTTGAATATTTCGGACGGGTTGAAGTCGGTGGTTGCCATTTATGTGATTGTCCCCTTCCTTCTGGTACCCCAGATCCTGCTCGCCGGGGT
>JAHEEC010000162.1 GCA_024640885.1 Bacteroidota bacterium
ATGTTCGGGGACGGGGGCCATTTATACATGTACCTGATTTACGGCATGTACTGGATGATGAACGTGGTGACCGGGCGGGAGGGGGTGCCCCAGGCGGTACTATTCAGGGGGCTCCGCGAGGCAACCGGACCGGGCCGACTCACGCGGTTGATCGGTGTGGATAAGGGCTTCTACGGGGAGGACCTGGTGGGTTCCGGCCGCATATGGGTAGAGGAGAGCGGGAGGCGGCACACCTTTACCACAACCCCCCGCGTGGGCATTGATTATGCAGGTGATCCGTGGAAGGATATGCCCTGGAGGTTCCTCTTAAACCTATAATTGTTATATATTTGCTTACTTTTTTTACTCAACATACAATTTGGATTAATGGAAAAGTACCGTCGTTATAACCTTCTGCTGGGATGGGGTGTCTTCCTGGTCTCACTGATCGTCTACCTTTTAACCATGGAACCCACGGCCAGTTTCTGGGATTGCGGGGAATTTATTGCCACAGCCTATAAAATGGAGGTGGGACATCCCCCGGGAGCCCCTTTCTTTATGGTGTTGGGACGGTTTTTCACCCTTTTCGCGGGAGGGGACGTGACCAAAGTAGCGGTCTCTGTCAATGTGCTCTCGGCCACAGCCAGTGCATTTACCATCCTTTTCCTTTTCTGGTCCCTTACACACCTGGTGAAGCGGTTCTATTCAAAAGAGGAATCTGAAAGCCCTGCAGCCATGATCGCCATCTTCGGTGCGGGACTGTTGGGATCGCTGGCTTATACCTTCAGTGACTCATTCTGGTTTTCTGCCGTGGAAGCAGAGGTCTATTCCACCTCCTCCCTCTTTACGGCGGTGGTCTTCTGGGCCATTCTCAAGTGGGAGAACATCGCCGACGAACCCGGGGCCAACCGCTGGATCATCCTCATCGCCTACCTCATGGGCCTCTCCATCGGGGTGCACCTGCTGAACCTGCTGACCATCCCGGCCATTATCTTCGTCTACTATTTCAGAAAATACACCCCCACCGTGAAGGGGATCCTCGGGTCCCTGGCTGTTGCCGTGGCCATCCTGGGCCTGGTAATGTATGTGCTGATCCCCGGGCTCACCGCAGTGGCGGCAAAATTTGAGCTGATGTTCGTGAACGGAATGGGACTCCCCTTCAATTCGGGAGTGCTGGTCTATGCTCTGTTGCTCTTCGGCGGACTCATATTCGGGATCTATTATACCCACCAGAAGGGGAAGGTTTTGTGGAACACCATCCTTCTGAGCCTGTTCGTGGTGGTGATCGGGTACTCCTCCTATGCCATCATCGTAATCCGTTCATCGGCCAACACACCGCTGGATGAGAGCAATCCCGATACGGTCTTCTCACTGCTGGATTACCTGAACAGGGAACAATACGGTGACAATCCGCTTTTATACGGTGCTTTCTTTAATTCCAGGCCCACCGGGGTTGAGGACGGGAAGCCAAGCTATTATAAGGGGGACGAGGAGTACTACCCGGTGAACAAGAACAGGGAGTACCTCTATGAAAAGGAATTCAAGGGATTTTTCCCCAGGATGTGGAGCACCCAGGCCAGGCACGCCAACGAATATATTTACTGGGCCAGGATGGATGAATCGAAGCTTTATGATGTCAGGCGGGATGCACAGGGAAATCCTGTCATGAACCAGATGGGCGGGTACAGCTATGACCGCTCCAAAGCCATTGCAATTCCCACCTTCGGGGAGAACCTGCGGTTCTTTTTCCGGTACCAGATCGGCTACATGTACCTGCGGTACTTTATGTGGAACTTTGCCGGAAAGCAAAACGATATCCAGGGACACGGGGAGCTGACCAAGGGGAACTGGATCAGCGGGATCAAGTTCATCGACCAGGCGAGGCTCGGGCCACAATCCAACCAACCCTCCTCCATCGTGGATAACAAGGCACACAATAAATACTATTTATTGCCGCTGCTGTTCGGACTGGCAGGAGCCTTCTTCCAGTATAAAAAACACAACCACGATTTCTGGGTGGTGGCGCTGCTGTTCGTGCTGACCGGCCTCGCCATCCTTGTATACCTGAACCAGTACCCCATACAGCCCAGGGAGAGGGATTATGCCTATTCGGGTTCCTTCTATGCCTTTGCCATCTGGGTCGGGATTGGGATGGCCGCGATCATTCACTGGGTATCGAAAGTGAACAAATCGGTGGTGACTGCCGGCGTGCTGGTGTTGGTCTCACTGTTCCTGGTACCCGGTATCATGGCCAGGGAGAACTGGGACGACCATGACCGTTCGGACCGCTTTACGGCCCCGGCATTTGCAAGGAATTTCCTGAATTCCTGCCTTCCCGGCGGGATCATGTTCACAAACGGGGACAACGACACCTTCCCGCTCTGGTACATCCAGGAGGTAGAAGGGTTCCGGACCGACGTGCGGATCGTGAACCTGAGCTACCTGACGGCTGACTGGTACATCGAGCAGATGAAGCATACCTTCTACGATTCGGAAGCGCTGCCCATCAGCTGGACCAAGGAACAGTACATCCAGGGCAAACGGGACTATGCCTACCTGGTGGAGTCGGCCGGGGTGCTCATCAAGGAGAAATACGAGATAAACCGGGAAAAATATGAACCGGAGGTGAGGGATATTTACAACAGCCTCCTGAGGATTGTGCAGGCTTCCCTGCTTCCCGTGAACCATGCCAGCGATTACAACGCCATCCTGGCCCTTGAGAGGAACATGGATCCCCTGAGGCTCTTCGGGTACATGCGTACCTTCAATTCTGCAGAGATCGCCGGCCGCATCAACCTGGACCAGGATGCCATGAAGTTATTGACCTCCCGGATGGAACAGATGATCAAGGTCATTGATGCCGACTACGCGCCCCTCAAAGAGGCCATGGCGTTCCTGATGACCGAGGATCCGCGCTTCAGGCAGGGCCAGTATTTCATTCCCGCCAATAAGTTTGTGATCCCTGCCGATTCCGCTGCGCTCCCCGAATGGGTGGTTCCCGATGAATTTAAGGGCGATGCGGTGGAGCAGGTCAGGTTCTCGCTTACGGAAACAGTCCTTTACAAGAACCTGCTCACTGTGATGGAACTCTTTGGGACCAACCAGTGGGAGCGCCCCATATACTATTCCACCACTGTCTCCACGGAGAATTACCTGAACCTGGAGGACTACATGCTGAGGGAGGGCCTCGCCCTGAGGGTGGCCCCTGTACTCTCCTCCAACTCCAACTACCTGGGAAGGGTGAAGACCGATGACATGTACCGCAAGCTCATGGAAGAGTTTGACTGGGGCGGCATTGATACCCCCGGCGTCTACCTGGATGAGAATAACCTCCGCATGACCATCCACTACCGTTATGCATTTGCAGTGTTGTCAGGCGCCCTCCGGGATGAAGGCAAACTGGATAGCGCAAAAGCTGTGCTGGATGAATGCATGTTGCATATGCCCGATGAGGCGGTGCCCTATAACGCGGGCATTACCCCTATTATCCAGGGCTATTTCAGCGTGGGCGATACGGCCACGGCGAATGCCCTGGTAGGGAAGTATGAGGAGAAACTGGAGTCAGAGCTGCAATATTACAACCTGCTTTCAAGGAGCGAGAAGTTCAGGTTCAGCAAGAGCAGCGGCGACTACCTGGCAGCGGTGAGGGATATCAACGCCCTCAGGAGCATGTGCATTGGCTTTGGTGAGATGGATGCAGCGATCAGGCTTGAAGACAAACTTAATGTCTACGGGCAAGAATATGACCGTTTGTTCCGTTAATAATAGAGCATGCTAATTGTAAGGCCCCCATCCTTGCTTACCCGTGCCCTCTACAGGATGACATGGGATCTACAAGGTGATCACCGGAATGTCTACCTCACATTCGATGATGGCCCGACCCCCGGGGTCACCCCCTGGGTGCTTGACCGGCTCGATGAGGCCGGGGCAAAGGGCACATTCTTCTGCCTGGGCCGCAATGTGGACAAATACCCCGAGATCTACAACCAGATCCTTGCGGGGGGTCATTCGGTGGGGAACCACAGCTACAGCCACCTCAAGGGCTTCCGGGCCAGTGTCAGGCGGTACATGGACGACATCCAGCTGGCCGGCGACCTCATCGATTCAAAGCTCTTCAGGCCTCCATACGGGCGGATCTTCCCCGGACAGGTCAGGGCAGTGCTCCAGGAATACGAGATCATCATGTGGGATGTGCTGAGCATCGACTACAACAACGGGCTCACCGGTGACCGTGTCCTTCAGAATGTGGTCAAAAACGTAAAACCCGGCTCCATCATTGTCTTCCACGACTCCGACAAGGCCTCAGAAAACCTTTTCTACGCCCTTCCCCGCACCCTGGACCACCTCCGTGAGCACGGCTACTCCATGAAGTCCATCCCCAGCCAGGGGCTGACCCGGGCAGCCTCCACGGTGAACTGAGCATTGCTTCAAACCGGTCACGGCATTTTCCACACTGATCTGAACATCGTTTCAGGGGATTCCCCTATACCATTATTTGTGCAAAAACCAGGAGTCCCAACAGGATCCACAGGGCAAGCTCATGCATCCAGCGGTTCCTTCTCTGGTGGAAGAAATTGGAGAGCACAAATGTGATGGGAAATGCAATGTAGACCAGGGCGGTGGGATCAAAGCGGGCCACGAAGATAAAGAAAAGGATTCCCGCAATGAACATATAAAACATGACCTGGTAGATATTCTGGATTACCGTTTTCCTGGCCTGGAAACGGTTTACCATGTATGCGCTGGCCACCAGCACCAGGAGGAGGAAATAGCCATAATAGATGTAGATGCTGAAGTGGTTGGGCGCCGGTCCCCCCCTGAAGGCCAGGTTTTCTCTTAAGAGAGAGGAAAATTTTGACGCATCATCCTGAACCACCCAGGTCCAGGTGACCAGGGAGAGCCCCAGCAACACGTATGCCGCCACTGGATATAAGAGTTCCCGCCACGTAACCGTCCGCAAAGTGCCCAGGCTTATCCAGATAAGCGGGAGGAACCAGATCAATTTCATGTAAAACATACTCCCCAGGGCCAGCACCAGTGAAGCTGCCAGCACCTGGAAGGTATCGGGGGGCTTATCATGCGCATCGAACAGGATGGTAAAACAGATCAAATAGAAGATGGAACCCACAAGGGCAGGGCTCACCTGCTGGGTGGAGGGCAGGGCCACTGCAAAGAGCAGGAAGAAGAAGCCCGGCATCACCGACCGGAACTCCAGCAACACAAACCGGCCACCCATGCGGATCAGCAGGTAACTGATCACCAGGACTAGGGCCAGGGCCACAAGGTGGTTGAGGAGGTGCTGCTTGTGCAGGGCACCCAGGAGCATGTTGTAAAAGGGCATGCCGGTATACTCAGTGAGCGCAGCGGTAACCGCGGGCTCCCATGCGCTGATCATTGTCCGGACAAAGAGGGCAATTGCCAAAACGACCACCCCCGTCTGACCCACCGTCCGGCTGTTCTTAAATATCCGAAGCAGGATCATAGTGAGGCTCTTGTTTTAAAGATTCCAACCGTCTCATTGGAAGCGAATGACTTTGATAATCAGGGGCGCTGTTTCTTTTTACCGGTACCATCACGGCGTGCTACTT
>JAHEEC010000071.1 GCA_024640885.1 Bacteroidota bacterium
GAATGGTTGAAGAAGGGTGCCACCTGGTCAATCACCTGGTTGTCAAACTGGCGAATTGATTCCAGGGGGCGGTCGGCCGTGACCACGATCAGCGGCACCTTCTGGTAATAGGCTTCAGCCACCGCGGGGCCCAGGTTCAGGACAGCGGTCCCCGATGTGGTCACCACCACCACGGGTTGCTGCAGTTGCCGGGCCATGCCAAGCGCCACATAGCCTGCAGACCGTTCATCCACAATGCTGTGGCAACGGAAAGCCCGGTTTCCCGTAAAAAGCTGGATTAATGGGGCGTTCCTGCTTCCGGGTGCGATCACTACATGACGGATGTTCAGACGCTCCAGCAACGGGCCCAGCTCAGTGATATGCTGCAGGTGTTTCATGGGCAGGGGCCAGGTTTTTTATATATATCCGCAAGATCTTAAGGAGCGATTCGGCTTTCCACGTGGTCTCGTCCCACTCGCCGGCAGGATCTGAATCGAGGGTAATGCCTCCCCCGATGTAGAGTGACAGATAACCGGGTGTGATCTTCAGGCACCGGAGGTTCACAAAGAGGTCGATCTCCATCTCGCGGGTTACCGGGCCCAGGAAACCCGTGTAGTAATCCCGGTCATGGGGTTCGAGTTTCTTGATGAAGCTGATGGCATCCTCCTTGGGTTGTCCGGCTACGGCGGGAGTGGGGTGCATGGCATCCACAAACTCCCATAACCGGTCGGCGATCTTTTCGAAACCAAATGAGAAGTCCGTCCGGAGGTGAACCAGGTTCCCAGCCTTTTTCACGTAGGGTGAGCTCACCCGGTAGTCCTTTACCTGGAAAGCCCATAATACATCATGGATGTAGCGGGTAACATATTCCTGTTCCAGGGCCTCCTTGACCGTCCAACGGTCAATATCCATATGTTTCTCAGCATACGGCCTGGTCCCCGCCAGTGAGACGGTGGACATATTCCCGTCTCGAAGCCTCAGCAATGGCTCCGGGGAAGCCCCGATCCAGAAATGTTCATCGCTTTTAAAGAGGTAGACGAATGCATTGGGGTGCATCCTGCACATGGTCTGGAACAGTTTGGGCACAATGCCCATATAATCTCCTTCGATCACTTTGATCCGGGAGAGTACCGCTTTCTGAAAGGCACCCGTGGAGATGGATGATTTGATGGCCTTTACCTGGTCAAGATAGGTCTCCCTGCCCGTTACCACCGGGAATTCAACCTTCCAGGAAGGTTGCGGCCTGGCATCCAGATGTTCCACCTTTTGCAGGATTTCCCGTGAGATCTCTTGGCTGTGAAGCAGAAGGTCGGGCTTGATCAGAATATACCTGTGGCCGTTGCGGGTGTCAAAGGGGGCCATTATAAACCCGGTCTGGCTTGAAATATCCTTGATGGAGCTCCATTCTACGTTACCGGGCGTAGTCTGGATGTAGGTGGTGGAGAACTCCTGCTGCGGTTGGCGGAACGTGGCGAAAGGCAGGTTGCTGGAGATACAGGTTTGATGGATTTTTAATAGACCTTCATTCATTGGTTTCGCTCAGCGGTCCGCTTCCTGATTTCTTGGTTTAACACTATTTGTAACACGGCTTATGGAAATAAGTTTGCCTTCATCGTCCCGGATTTCCACATCCCACACATGTTTAAATTCAATTTTAACAACCTGTCTGGCCAATGCATGCAGGGTCCCCTGCCTGGCCGGTGCCAGATGCTGGGAGTTCACCACCGAACCGAGCACGTGGTATTGTTCGGGGTCCACCTGGAGAAACGACCCGGCACTCCCCACGGTCTCAGCCAGTGCAATAAGGGCGCCGCCATGTACCACACCCATGGGCTGGTATAGCTCAGGGGTAATGGGCATCACTGCCTCCACTGTGTTGTCGGTATACCCGGTGAACTGTATATTAAGCAGGTCGATCAAAGTTCCCTTGCATACCCGGTTCAATTCCTCAACATTCATGGACCTCTTTAATTTCACCAAAGATACACATTCCATCTATTTTTCTGCTACCACCAGCATTACCGATCCAAGGAAAAGTGCCCTTCCTCTTGCACTCCTGAAACCCGCTTCCTCCAGGATCGCGACCATTTCGCGGATGGAATAGTATTCCTTCGAGGAGGTGGCAAGATACCTGTAAGCCTGAAGGTTGCCCGAGATGAGCCCCCCCAGGTACGGAAGGATGAACCGGAGGTAAAAACCATTGAACAACCGCCAGGCCATGCTTGCGGGCCTGCTGCTTTCCAGGATTACAAGCTGTCCGCCCGGACGGATCACCCTGGCGATCTCTGCCAGGTGCAGTTTCGCCTTGCTGTTTTTGTAAACCAGGTTCCTGATCCCAAAGGTGATCCCCACGGCATCAAAAGTGCCATCCCTGAAGGGCATATTCCCCACATCCCCTTCAATAAAATCCACGGGAGAGATCTGCTCCCTCTCCCTTAGTCTCTGAAATTTTTTGCGCGCCTCGTTCAGCATTGCACTGCTGAAGTCGTATCCGGTGAGGGTGATCCCCCCGCCCGCCTGCCTGGCCACCTCAAGGATAAAATCACCGGTGCCGGTACAGAGATCCAGTACCGTCCCGGGCCCGCCCTCAAGGCATGCCGATGCCGCTTTCCGCCTCCAGGAGCGGTCCCGGCCAAAAGTAAAGATCCGGTTCACCCGGTCATAGGAAGAGTAGATGTCAGTGTAGAAATCCTTCAGGGGATAATCTGACCTGGTATTGCCCATGCATCGCTTTTGAGGCTCCAAAGGTATTGAATTTTGAAGCTTATTGTCTCTTTTTTCTTCCATAACCGGGATCACCGCACCGTGAACCGGGCAACAGTTGAAAGCAACTCGCCGGAAGCCGCGGTTCCCCTGAACAGCATTACATATTCTCCCGGATAATCAGGTGCCCTGAAGGTGATATCCTGTGGGCTCCCTCCCAGAAGCAAAAGGTCAGGGATCCACAAGATGGTATTCCTGGTGTCGGGCCACAGGTCACCGGGTACCGGGGTCAGCTCCACATCCTTATCATCGCTGTATATGGCCAGGTAATCAAAGAAGTAGGATCCTGGCGCCAGGTCAATACCCGCCATGTCCCCCTCCCGTGTGATCAGGTTGATCAATCCCCCGTATGCCACGCTCCCTTTCACATACACATCATTGATCACATCGATCCTGCTGATCTTTTCCGGCGCAATGGAGAGTAATTTACCGTAATCGAACACCGGGATCTGATCGATCATGATCAGGGGAGTGTAGGTTTTGAGCGTGGGATTCTCGCTGTGGATCATGAGTGTGGTCCCCTCCCGTCTTTTGATGGCTGTGACCGTCGGGACCAGGTTTATAAACACCTCCTCCAGGGTGGGCAGATCGACGAAATCATCCAGGTTGACAGATTGCAGCGGCCTTCCGTAAAAGGGAACGGGATGGAGTGGCACAGAGTCATCCTTCCGGGGTATGGACCCCGAATAGACCTCTTCGAGCTGTACCCGTTGCACCATCTGGATTGCCAGTACTTTTTCCGTGCCGGATAAGGAGAAAGGAATGGCCGGGAGAAGAGGCACCCCGGCATCAAAGTCCTGGTCAATCCTCACCTCAACAATCTCATTCCCTGATATTTCAGGTGTTACAAACAGCTCCTGTACCCCGGTTCGCACCGGGAGGGAGACCACGAATCTTCCAGAGGGGCCCGTGACGGTGGCAAAATAATCGGGCCGGTTGCCCATTAGAGAAAAATGAAGTTTAGCATTCTGAACCGGGGCATTTTCCTCGCCCATCCGGACCAGGCTCCCTGAAATTGAAACACCGTGCAGGTCAGGAAGAAACTTTACCATGAAACTCTTATTCTGATCCGGTTCTGAGATTAAGGAGAGCTGCCCCTTCACCGTATCAATGGCTCCGCTGGGGACCACGGTCAGGCAGCACTCAACCTTCCGGTTCTCCATTCCACCGGGAACCGAAATTGAAATGGTCATCTCCTCCCCCCTGTCATACGAGTTTTGCGGAACCGTGCACACCAGGAGCCCCGGGACGTAATCCATGGAAATGCCGCCTGCACTTTCTTCGCCAGCCAGCAACGGATCATCCACCTCAGGTCTGAAGGGATTGATAATCTTGAGTGGGGTATAGCTGAAGCCTCCCGGCCCCATGTTGCGCATCCAGCGGGTATAACATTTCAGAAAATAATTTCCGGTCAGTATGCCGGAAGGGATGGCCATCTGCCCCTGGCAACTGCGTCCCGCAATTGCATATTTGGCGCTTGCAAGGCTTGCCCCGCGGGCAGAGATCAATTCTGCATAGAGTATGGAACTCCAGGGTTGGGAGGGAGGAACTCCTTCCACAACCAGGTCGGCGCGGAAATGTACCTGCTCACCGACCACATAGACGGACCGGTCCGCAAAGAGCTCCAGGTGTTCGGTGATCTGCGACGCCTCTCGCCCTATCTCCGGCTCGAAAGGCGATTGCTGACCAATCATGGACATGGGAGCAAGGACCAGGATCACACTTGCCAGGAGCAGCCTATGGATGGATCTGTGCTTTTGCATGCTTACCAGTAATCGGGTTTGATATTGGTGCCGCCCTTGATCCTGCAGTCAAAACAGTATTGATCCGCCGTCAGGTAAGGGGGGGAAGTGGGAAAAATGCCAATGGAGATCAGGTAATAGGGATAATCGGAGCCCAGCTCGGTCACATCCGTGATGGTTTCAAGTTCACAGGTGATTGAGGGAATCTCAAATTCGAACTGATCGGCGATGGTAAATCTCCTTTGTTGCTCCTGCGTTGCATAAAAAATCCCCAGGACCACTTCGTCGGGGTCCCCTGTATTGTAAAGGTTCCCGATGGTGCTGGAGGGCTGGGTCTCATACAAACCACCCGTTTCGGTGGATTGGGTCTTCATTTTCTCCCAGTAGGCATAAGCGCTCCTTGAGAGCGATTGCTGCTTCACGAGCAGGTCGTACCTGATTTTTAACCTGTCCGTTTTATTGGAAACAAAATGAAGCGGAAATCCTTTCAGGTCATACCCCGAAAGATTCCGGGTCGATGCGGTGAAAAGTTCCATGATCGGATAGTGTTCCCAGCATTTGAAGATGTCATAGGTGGGCTCCTTTCTGAGCTCGTTGCCCCACCATGTGAGTTTACCTATATGTGCTGCATGGTACTCCCATGTTTCTTCCAGTTGCCACATGAAATTCTTGGAGTCTGCGGATGAACCTTCCAGGTCCAGGTAAAACTGGATTCCCTGGACCGGAAGATCGGGATCCGATGTCTCCCTTGATTCCACTTTGTAATAGACAGTGTCTATGGGCGGGCAGGCCAGCAGGGTGTCATAATCCGACCTGTACTCTTGCTGATCCGGTGCGATCACCTGGAGGCTGTATGCCTTGCCCACGGCCAGAAAGGAGCCCGGAATGTAAGCCCCGTATCTTCCACTGGCTTCCTCCAGGAAAGAAACCATCGCCCCGTTTTCATCAATGACGTTCACCACACAACCTTCCACCGGTGCAGGTGCAGGCTCGTCATAGGGGGCGGATCTTGAAATTTCGATATAGTGCATCCCCGGAGTGTCGGTGATCATGCCATTGATGACCAGGACCTCCCGGGTCTCCAGGATATCAGGCTCAAAGGGTTCAATGCATGAACCACACGTTAAAAGCATCAGCCAGAGGATCCGGTAGTTATTCGCTGGCATAATTCCCAAGTTTAAAATTCCAGGAGAGGGTGATCACAGGCCGGCCAAAAATAGAAAGTTTGTACCCGTCAATCTTTCCTTCATCACTTTGAAAATAGACCGAATAGGCATTCGAGCGGCCGGTTGCATTGTAGATATTCAGCATCCAGTAACTGTGCGAAAACTTTCTCTCCCGGAGGGTCCCTTCCATGTTCAGTGAGAAATCGATCCGGAAGTAATCGGGGATGCGGTAACTGTTCCGTGATGAGTAGTGGATGTATTGAAAATCATTCAGATAATAGACCGATACAGGGTAGGTTACAGGTCTGCCTGTTACATAGACCAGGTTGGTCGAAAAACTGAGCCTCCTGCTCATTTTGAGGTTGGCCACAAGGGAAAGGTTATGCGGCCTGTCAAAATTGGATGGATAAGGGTTGCCCCCGTTGATGCGCTCCCCGGGAATGGGTGAATCGAACAGGATCATCGACCTGGAATAGCTGTATGCCAGCCACCCGTTCAGTTTTCCACTGTTTTTCCTGAACATGACCTCCGCCCCGTACGCTTTTTGCCTGCCCTGCACTATTTCGGTCTCCACATCCGGGCCGCTGATAAAGCTGGCACCATCCTTAAAATCCACCACATTATGCATCCATTTATGGTATATTTCCAGGGAAGCACTCAGGCTTTTGGCCGGAAAATCCTGATAATAACCCATGGAGAGCTGGTCCACATAGGGTGGGGCAATGTGGTAATCGCACAGCTTCCACTGGTCGGTGGGGGAAATGGCAATGGTATTGCTGAGCATGAAAAGGAACTGGTGCACCCGGTTGTATGAAACCTTCAGCGAACTATGATCCCCCAGCAGGTAAGTGATTGAAGCGCGTGGCTCCAATCCATCATAGAAGCGGGCAATGCTGCCCCTTTCAAAATTCAGGGTATCAATGACATTGTCATCATTCCTGGGTTGACCTTCTGCGTAAACCCTGACCCTGTCCGGCCCAAGGGAGCTGAAGGTTGAAAATCGCAAACCGGCATAGATTGTCAAACGGGATGTGAGGGCCATCTCGTCGGCCAGGTAAAGGCCGGATTCCACTCCGTTTTCGATCCCCAGTTCCAAGGGTGCCCAGCTGGATAAGGCACCATAGGGTTCCACGGTTCCCCTGTCCAGGTTATAGTAGATCACATTGCCTCCATAGGTGAGGGAATGATGGCCCAGGGAGAGCCAGCTTAAATCGGCCTTGAGCTCGTAGTGCCCGATTTGATACTCCTGGCTGTGGGATTCCAGGGGAAGCGTCATATCCACATAACTGAAGTTATAGAGTCCGTATACAAGCGCCAGGTCACCTGTGATCCTCGGGTTGAAACGGTGCCAGACGTTGACCGACGCGCCCGAATTTGAATAGGAATATTCGTTGGAACTCGCCAGTTTGAAATGATCATGGCTCAAATAGCCAAACGCTTTGACCAGGGTGTTCATCCCCGGCTCATAGGTAAATGCACCGGCCAGGTCATAAAAGCCAGCTTCGCTGTTCCTGAGCTCCGGATCTTCCATCCGCTTCAGGATCCAGTCGGAATAGGTGGAACGGGCACTCAGGATAAAAGAGCTTTTCTCTTTCTGTATGGGACCTTCCACAGCAAGGTGTCCCGTAATGGGGCTGATCCCACCCCTGGCCGTATATTTATTCATCTTGCCCTGCCTTGTGGATATGTCAAAAAACGAAGCCATTCTTCCCCCCATGCTGGCAGGCAGGTGGCTTTTATAGAGCGTAAAGTCCCTAACGATATCCGGACTGAAGGAGGTGAAAAAGCCGAAAAGGTGGGAGCTGTTGTAAACGGGCACCTTGTTCACATACACCATATTCTGGTCCGCCGCGCTTCCCCTCACATTGTACCCCGATGCACCCTCCCCCACACTCTGCACACCGGGAAGCATCTGGACGATCTTCAGCACATCCCGCTCTCCCATCACCAGCGGAACCTCCTTGAATACTTTATAATTGAGCTGCTCGACTCCCATCTGTGTCCCCCTGACATTGCTGTACCTGTTGGCCTGGATCATCACCTCTGCAATGGGGATCAGGCTTTTATCCAATGCTACAGAAAGGTCTCCGCCGGAGAGAACTTCCAGGTAGTTTTGCCTGCCCTCCATCCCCATGCAGTTGAATTCAACCGTGTATTTCCCGGGTTTGATCACCAGGCTGAACCTCCCATCCAGGTCAGTGGCTGTCCCCTTTTTCAATTCCTCGATATAGATGGTGGCTCCCACCAGCGCTTCCCCGGTCTCCCCGTCTGTCATCTTTCCGTGAATCACCGCTTGGTCAGATCCCGATGAACCTTCCTCCTGCCCCACCCGCAGGGTCCCGGGGACCCTTTCTTTCCTTCCGTTGACGTATTTCTGTTCTGCGCTGGTGACGCCAGCCGCACCTGTGCTGACTTCTTTTCCGTCTCCCGTGGCTTCCGTCCCCGAATATTCCGGCAACCGGGAGACCAGCCTGGTCTGTCCGGTCAGGAACACATGATCCCACCGGTCAATGAAATAGTTCAATCCCCTGGACAAAAGCACCCTGTCGAGGAGATCCTCCAGCAAGATCCCCGATCCCGAAACCGTTACGGTGATCCCCTGCACCCATGACTCCCTGAAGTAAAAGGAGGCCCCTGTCTGCTGTGTGATCTCCCTGGCAAATTGTGTGAAAGGCACATCCTTGAAATCACCACTGAACACAATGGAGCCATCCTGTCCTGCCAGACTTGAAAATCCTGAGAGGATCAGGAACAACCACGTCACCCTGATCCCATTCATGGTTGATACGCCTGATTAAGTATATTTTCTACTCCGTTCAGGGCATGCAGGAGCTCTTCAGGACCATTTTTCCTGAATGAGATATGCTCACTTTTAAGGAACCTGATGATCTCCTTCTGTAGCTCCTCCCCGAAAAGCCTGGCAAAACTCCGTCGGTCATGAAACGGGCTTATAGCGCCATCCTGTTCCAAACGGCAGACAGGCCTGGGATCACTGAACTGGCCGGTATAGCCCGCACCGTCGTGAACCGGAACCAACCTCTTATCCCAGTGTATATAACAGGTAAAAAAGCCTGTACGAATGGCCTGGTAATACAATTCCCCCTCCCCCTGCAAATTCATTTTCCTGAAATTATAAATCCCGAAGTTAAAGGCGCCCATCCGCTCTGCAACCGTGATGAGCCGGGATTTCCCCCCAGAATAATCTTCATATTCAATCTCTACATGCTGTGACAGCAGGTCGTATTTCAGCCAAACATCATCGTACATCCTTCCATCCACGCTCACCGACCCAAGCTGGAATTTGTCCTCCAGGAAGTATGGATGGCCCCTGGTGTTCCTGTATTTGTTAGAATATTGCACCCCGTTCACCAGGTCCTGATCCAGGCCAAAGGCCTGGCTGACCAGGTCGGGAAAAGATTCCTGTCCGGCAATGGGGGCGTTGAGCAGAAAGAAACTTACTGCAAAAGCGGTTCTCAGGAAAGCGAGTCTCACTTTCAAGGGGTTTATTATTCAACCAAATCTAACAAGAAAAATCCAACTATAAATACCCTCTCATTCCACGCTAAAATGGGCCCTGGCAGAGATCACATGTCCCTGGTGAAGAAGCCCCCTGACCAGGATTACATATTCACCCGGGGTGGATGGAGCCTTGAAACTGATCTCCCTTTCGGATCCCCCTTCGAGCATCAGCTCATCAAGCCAGAGGAGTGTATTTCTCATATCGGGCACACGATCCCCGGGCGAATGGATGGGTTCCTTTTCCCGGAAGGGAGCCTGGACGGACTGGAAGTCGAAAAAATAGGATCCCACTGGAAGGTCTATGCCCGCCATGTCACCGTTCCGGGAGGTGATGCTGATAATTCCACCGTGGGAGACATCCCCTTTCACATACACTTCGTTGACAAGTTCAATTTTCAGGATCCGTTCAGGATTGATAACCAGCAATTTTTCCTGATCAAATACAGGGATGAGATCCATCAGGATCAAAGGCGTATAGAGTCCGATGGCATGATTTGGCCCGTTGAACCTGAGGGATTTCCTTCCTCTTTTCGTTTCGACGATGACTTCGGGCACCAGGTTGATAAATACCTCTTCAAGGGTTGGCAGGGTTACGAAATCATCCATCCGGAGGGTAAAGCCCGGTGAACCGAAATAGAGAATGCTGTCCCTGGCAACAGGTTCCTCAGCTGCTTCGGCCGGCGAGCCCTTTGGTTCATACACAGAGGATAACTGGCTCCTGAGCGCCATGACCGTAGCCACCTCATGCTCCTTCCCCGTGAGCTGGAAGCCCTCCTCCGGAAGGGGCAGGTTCCCCGAATCAAACTCCTGATCGATCTTCACCTCAGCCTCCCCTACGATGCCAGGATCCGGAGCAATGAAAAGTTCATGCCCCCCTGGTCGGCTTGGTGCTGAAACCATGAACCGCCCCTGGTCATCGGTGACGGCAGCGAAATAATCAGGACTCTCCCCAAGGAGGGAGAAATAGATCCTCGCAGAACCGATGGGATGATCCACCTGGCCGGACCTGACCATGGTGCCAGACAGTGAAACCCCCTTTAAATCAGGAAGGTAATTCACACTGTACTCCCCAGGCTCCAGAGGACTGCCCGGGAAAATGAGCTGACCCTGATCCAGGTCGATTGCACCCAGCGGAACCACTGTGACACAGCAACTGATCTTGCCGGGATTTTTCAATGCCGATTCCCTGATAGAGAAGGTGACCTGCTCACCCCTGCCATAGACCGGTTTCAGGGGGGAACAATCCAGGTAGCCCTCCATGTAATCCCTTCTGCTGGCCTCCGGATGCAATCCGTTTCCACCGTTATGGTCGGCCACCTCTGACTTAAAGGGATTGACAATCTTCAATGGCACATAGCTGAAGGAGAAGGGCCCACTGTTGCGCATCCACCTTGTATAACATTTCAGGTAATAATTCCCTGCAACTGCACCTGCCGGTATCCTAAGCCTCCCTGAACCCATCCCCTCAGCAAGGGAGAATTTTCCCCTGGAGAGCGCCCTGCCGTCGGGGGTGATAAGCTCCGCATAAAGAATTGTGCTCCAGGTCTTGCCTTCGGTCACCCCTTCCACCCGGTAATCGGCCCTGAAAAGGATGGATTCTCCGACCACATATACGGAACGGTCGCAATATAGCTCCAGGTGGTCCCTGATAAGGAACGCTTCGGGAACCATGGATGGATCATAGGGTGACTGGCCCGCAACATGCACTGAACCTGCAAAGCAGAGTCCGGCTGCAATCACCAAAAAGGATATGTTCCTGAAGAGTCCCATGGCTACCAGTAGTCCGGTTTTTCAGTGGTGCCGCCTTTCAGCCGGCAATCAAAGCAATAATTGGGCCCGTACATATAGGGCGGACCCACACCCAGCGGATCAAGGGAGCGGAGGTAATAAGGATAGAGGGATCCAACCTCCTGCAGGCTATTGGTGGTATCCAGGTCACAGGTATAGCCTGGAATGCCGAACTCAAAATCGGAAGTGACGGTCAGCCTTTTCTCCATGAGCTGGGTGGCATAAAAACACCCCAGAACTTTCTCCTCCGGATCATTTACGTTGAATACATTTCCCACCGTGCTGGCAGGTTGGGTCTCATAAAGTCCTCCCTCCCCGCCGGACTGGGCCTTCATCCTGTCCCAGTAGCCATAGGCCTCATCGGTCAGGGAGTGCTGGGTCACAAGCAGGCTGTATTTCAATTTTAGCCTGGGAGATTCGTTGGATACATAATTGAGCGTGTTGCGTTTCAGCCTGTTCTCCGAAAGATTTTTCGTGGATGAGGAGTAAAGGCCGGTGATGGGTTCTGTGATGTAGCATGTGTTAATGGAATCAGCCAGCACGGGAATCAACGGACCGCCATACCAGATCAGATTGGCCCGGGCTGCTGAATTGTATTCCCAGGTCTCCTCGAGCTTCCACCGAAAATTTCTGGAGAACGATTCAGAACCTGTCAGTTCCGAAAAAAACTGGAGCCCATAATTAATCACATCCGGGTTGGAGGTACCCTGGCTTTTCATCTCAAAGTATATGGTGTCGATGCGCGGACATGCCAGCAATGAATCATAGGATGACTGGTATTCATCTCCCTCCATGGTTTCCACGAAGACCGCAAAGGACCTGTTGACTGCCAGGAATGAGTCGTCCAGGTATGTCTCGTAGAGGCCCGGCCCCGTCTCCGGGTAAACCACCAGGTTACCCAGGTCATCCTCCACCCTGACCACACAACCTGTAACGGGCATAAAGGAGGGGTCGTTATAGGGTGAGGATCGCGATACGGTAACCTGGTGGATCCCCGGTCGATCTGTGATGACCCCGTAAATTACAATGGCATCCTGTGACTCCCGGATCTCCGGTTCAAAAGGTTCTATGCAGGAACCGCACATCAATGCAAGGGCCATTGCGATATAAAATCTATTCACTTGCATAGTTCCCAAGTTTAAAGTTCCAGGAAAGGGTCACCACGGGCCTGCCAAAAATGGAGAGTTTATACCCGTTAATGACCCCGTCATCATTTTGGAAGTAGACAGAATAGGCATTTTCCCGGCCGGTCAGGTTGTAAAAATTGAGCATCCAGTAGCTGTGAAACAATTTCCTCTCCTTCAGGTTTCCCTCCAGGTTTATGGAGAAATCAACCCGGAAATAGTCAGGGATCCTGTAGGTGTTCCTTGCGGAATAATCGATGTACTGCATCCCTTCCAGGTAATAGATGGAAACCGGATAGGTGACCGGCCGGCCTGTGATGTAGACCATATTGGCCGAGAAACTGAGGCGCCGGTTGATCTTGTAATTGGCGACCACGCTTACATTGTGGGGCCGGTCATAGTTGGAGGGATAAGGATCCCCCTCATTGATGCTCTCCCCGGGGATGGGTGAGTCAATTTGCATGAACGACCTGGAATAACTGTAGGCCAGCCAACCATTTAACTTTCCCGCACTCTTTTTGACCATCGCCTCTGCCCCGTAGGCGACCTGCTTCCCCTGGAGTATTTCCGTTTCAATGTAAGGGGAGCTTATAAAATTTGCACCCTCCCGGTAATCCACCACGTTGGAGACCCATTTATGGTAGAGCTCCAGCGAGGTACTCAATCCACGGGATGGAAGATCCTGGTAATAACCAACCGAAAGCTGGTCCACGTAAGGCGGGATAATGTGATAATCACATAGTTTCCATTGATCGGTGGGGGAAATGGCAATGGTATTGCTAAGCATGAAGAGGTACTGCTTTCCCCGGTTGTAGGAAGCTTTCACAGAGTTGTTTTTCCCGATGATGTAATTCAATGCCACCCTGGGTTCAAGGCTGGAATAGCTCCTGATTACCTCTCCCCTTCCAAAGGAGATTTCATCGATGATATTATCGGGCCTGAGGGGCTGATCCTCTGCATAGATCCTGACCTGCTCGGGACCCATTGACATGAAGAGAGAATAGCGCAACCCTCCATAGAGCGTGAGTTGCGGAAGAAGCATGATCTCATCGGCGATGTAAATGGCGGTTTCCACACCGTTATCTGTCCCAAGGGGCACCGGGATGCGCAGGGAATAAGCTCCGTAGGGTTCAACGGTTCCCCTGTCAAGGTCATAAAAGATGGCGTTCCCTCCAAAAGTCAGTTTATGGCTTCCAAGCGACAGCCAGGTAAAATCACTTTTCAACTCGTAGTGGCTGATGCGGTATTCATGGGAATAGGATTCGGAGGGAACGTTCTGATCCACGTTCCTGAAATCATACTCCCCGTAAACTAGGGCCAGGTCACCTGATATTCTTGTATTAAACCTGTGCCTGACATTCACCGACGCCCCGGCATTTGAATAATTATAGCGGTTGGCATCACCCAGCGTGAAATGGTCACGGCTCATGTAACCGAATGCTTTGACCAGGGTCTTTTCACCCGGTTCCCATGTAAAAGCACCTGCCAGGTCAAAGAAGCCTGCCTCACTATCCCGCAGGTCAGGATCCTCCAGTCGTTTCAGGATCCAGTCTGAGTAGGTGGAGCGGGCGCTTAATACGAACGCACTCTTATCCTTTCTGATGGGTCCCTCCACTGCCACATGACCCGTTACAGGGCTGATCCCCCCGCGGGCAGTGTATTCATTCATGTTCCCCTGCCGTGTGGAAATATCAAAAAATGAAGCAAGACGTCCCCCGAAACTGGCCGGAAGGTTGCTTTTATAAAGGGTGAAATCCTTTACAATATCTGGGCTGAAGGAGGTGAAGAAGCCAAAGAGGTGTGAACTGTTGTACACAGGAACTTTATTGACGTAGATCATGTTCTGGTCTGCCGCACTTCCCCTTACATTGAATCCGGCGGCACCCTCACCCACGCTCTGCACCCCCGGCAACATCTGGACTATTTTCAGCACATCCTTCTCCCCCATAACGACCGGAACCTCCTTCATCACCTTGTAATTCAGCCGGTCAAATCCCATCTGGGTACCCCTTACATTGTGGTAGCGGTTGGCCTGGATGACCACCTCGGTCAGAGAGATCAGGCTTTTTTCCATGGAGATCGAAAGATCCCCCCCTGAAAACACCTCCAGGTAATTCCGCTTTGCCTCCATCCCCATGCAATTAAAATCCACCGTATACATTCCGGGCCTGACCACCATGCTGAACCTGCCATCCACGTCGGTGGCGGCACCCTTTTTCAGCTCCTCAAGGTAGATGGTGGCCCCAATGAGTGGTTCCCCGGTCTCAAGATCCGTAATCTTTCCATGAAGCACTGCATTGGTCACCCCGTTACCCGATTCACGGTTGCCCACCTGGATGGTCTCAAGCATCCCGGCCCTTCTTCCCTCGATATATTTCTTTTCAGTGGAGGTTAAATCATCGGTGAGTTCCTCCCCCGGGAATCCGGTCAATCCCCCGGTGCCCCGCGAATAATCGGGCAATTTGGTGACCAGCGGGGACTGATTGGTAATGAATACCTGCCGATGTTCATCCAGGTAATAACTTAATCCCGTGGGCAGCAGGGTTCTGTCAAGGATCTTTCGGAGGGAGATCTCCTGCCCCGCGATGGTGACCCTGATCCCCTTGACCCACTCTTCCAGGTAATAGAATTGAACACCGGACTGCTGTTCGACGCGCCCCACAAATTCCTCAAAGGTCACATCCCTGAAGTCACCGCTGATGAACACATCATTCTCCTGTCCCTCAAGCGGGACTATTACAAGGCAAAGGATCAGTATGGATGCAGGAAGAGTGATTCTCATGGAAGCCCCCCCCTGTTGATAAGGTCTGCAACCTGGTTCAATATCATCACCATCTCGGGAGGGGAGGCTCTTTTCACCAAAAACCTGCTCCGTTTCAGAAGGCGCTTGATCTCTTTCTGGTGCACGGCCGGGAAGAGTTCAGCCAGGTCATTCCTGTTCTTAAATCCGGTAAGCTTCCCGTTGATCTCCAGGAAACAGGCGGGTGAGGCTTCCGTAAACTCGCTGGAAAAAACGCGGTCATTCTGGAGCGCTGTCATTCGCTTCTCCCAGTGCACATAACAGGTGAACAGGCTGGTCCGGATCAGCTGATAAAATTTCCCGGGCTGGCCTCCCACGGGTATCTTCAGGAACAGATACTCACCATACTGAAATGCCCCGATATGGTCAGGGACCAGCGTCATCCAGCTGTTTCCCCCGTTGGCATTCATGTATTCCATTTCCAACAGCTGGGATGTAATATCATACCTCAGTTTTACGTCCCGGTACTCCTGGCCGTGAATGGTGAGGGTACCCCGCTTGAATTCGCCTTCCATGAAAAAAGGCGCACCCTTGCAACCCGCATAGCGGTTGTAATAATCAAATCCATTGACCAGGTCCTGGTCAAGACCGTACACCTCTTCGGCCAGCTCCTCAAACGATGGGTGATCCATTTCATTGTTCGCATCCTGGGCAGAAAGGGGCTGAATTGCTGCCGCAAGCAGCAGAACAATAGAGGTTATTATGGGATAAGATTCATAATTCATGGGTTGGGGTACAGATTTGTCAGCACACACTATGGATCCAATGAATGCAGGAACTCGGCCACCTGCACATGTCCTGCCTGTCTGGCAAAAGATTCCGCATTGTCATTATCCACATCGGTCAGTGTGGGATCGGCCCCGTATTCCAGGAGAATTTTCACCACCTCCAGGTGTCCCTCTGCGGCGGCATGCATGAGCGGTGAAAAGTGCTCTTCGGAATCCACATTGTTAGGTTGCGCACCTTTCTCCAGCAGGATCTTCACGGTCTCCGGGAAAGGGCCGGTAGCCGCATAAAGGAGTGCGGTGCGTCCCAGAAGGTCCCTTCGGTCCACCAGGGCTTTTTCACCAATAAGTGCAAGCACAATCTCAGAATGCCCGTTAAAGGATGCAAACATCAGGGCAGTGTGTCCCTCCTGGTCGGCCGCATCCACATTCACGCCTGCTTTCAGCAAGCTTATCACCCTGGCGGTCTCGCCATCCAGGGCGGCCTGGCGCATCTCTTCCTCGGTGACAGGGTCAATTACCTGTAGGCCCCCGTCATTGGTAACAGTGCCTTGGCTGGTTTTGACTTTTCCTGAGCCTGATCCCGGGGAACCGGTGCATCCTGACAAAGCGAGCAATGCCAGCAACGCACATGCGAATGTGTGGTGAAGTTTCGAATGCATTAGAAAATGGGATTCTCAAACCGCATGAAGATACGAAAAGATTTTTACCGGTATCATTGCGAATTTGACAACCTGGGATATGCTTGTTATCTTGCGTAGCCGCTGCGACCTCAATAATAAAGGCAGGCACACCATGAAAAAAATAGTTCTCTACAGGGAGCACTCGGTCGAGGGTACCGGGTCTCCCTGGTTGATGACGCCTTGATCTCCGCACCCGAGGAACAAAAAGAGGTCATGTTCGAGCAGTTCAGGGCCATGGGCGTGGAGATCATCAGCAGCACGGCCTACTCGGAATCACTCTCCTCCCGTTGAAACTGAAAAACTTTTTTCAGGTTCGTGCAACTTTCGATTCTTAAACACCTCTTTTAAGAAAAAACGAATCATGAAAGCAATCCATATAATTTCCGTTGCCATCGCATCCCTGTTCATGAGCACGTCATGCGAAAATTCTCCGTCCTACACTGTGGTGGGGACAGGGGATCTTGAATCCCTGGAAGTCACTCTCCCCGCTTTCAGCGGAGTGAATGTAACCGGAACATGCAATGTGGAGATCCAGATCGGGGAGCCCCAGTTCGTTGAATTCAGTGCCCAGTCCCAGGTGCTGGATGTGTTGACCTACGAGGTAAAAAGCGGCATCCTGAACATTGGATTTAAACCCGGCTATACGGTCAATTCAAGCAAAGAGGTTTCGGCGGTCATTGTGGTTCCTTCCCTCTCCAATGTGGGTGTGACCGGGGCGGGGAACTATGTGCTCCAGGGGCCGCGACAGGAATCACTGGACATCTATATCACAGGGACGAGCCTTGTGAAGGCTTTCCAGATGGAGGTGCAGGACTGTTCCATCCGGATCTCAGGCACGGGTCATTGCGAGGTGAATGTGCTCAGGAGCCTGGATCTGCAGATCTCCGGAGTGGGCGACATCTTCTACATGGGGAAACCCTCCATCACTTCGGACATCAGCGGAGTGGGCAACGTATCTGCTGTAGGCGGCAAATAGGTATTCACCGAACAACTTCCTAACTTTGGGTCTGATAAATTCAAACCAAGGAAGTGAAAATCGAATTCATAACCCTTAAGGAGACTTTTTTATCCGCATTGGTCAGAAATGGTTTCAGCCTTGAAAGGGCTCATCCCATCGCCACTGTTTTTGCTGAAACCACTTTCGATGGGGTTTTTTCCCACGGCATCAATCGATTTCCACGTTTCATCAGCGATATTAAATCAGGGATTGTTGTGGCCGGAGCTGTTCCCGAACTGATCAGCGACATGAATGCGCTTGAGCAGTGGGATGGCAGGCAGGGCGCCGGGATTTCGAATGCACTTCATTGCACGGAACGATCACTGGAGCTGGCAAGGCAATATGGGATCGGGTGCGTGGGATTGAGGAACACCAACCACTGGATGCGGGGTGGCACCTATGGATGGAAGGCCGCCGAAGAAGGATTCATGTTCATGGGCTGGACCAATACAACCCCGAACATGCCTCCCTGGGGGGGCAATGCACCGTCACTCGGAAACAATCCTTTTGTCCTGGCACTTCCCCACGGGGAAGGGGATATTGTGCTGGACATGGCCATGAGTCAGTATTCCTACGGAAAACTTGAATGGCACAAAAAATGTGGAACGAAGCTTCCGGAATATGGAGGGTACAACCGGGATAACCAATTGACCAAAGATCCCTCTGAGATCCTGGCATCTGAGAGGATCCTTCCCATCGGCCTATGGAAAGGGAGCGCCCTGTCACTGGTCCTGGACCTGGCCGCTGCCATCATTGCCGGAGGCAATTCTACAAAAAAAATTGGCGAACAAAAGACGGAAACCAACCTCTCCCAGGTGTTTATCTCCATCGATGTGGAACGGCACCTTGGCAGGGAACAGCTCAACCAACTGGTCCGGGAGACCCTGAGCTTCAACAGCATGCGCAATGAATCGGCACAATTTCCCGGGCAGAGGTCACTCAGGAACAGGAATTACCACCATGAACACGGGGTGGAGATCCCGGAAGAGATCTGGGAAGAAATCCTGCAGCTTTCTGGGGATTAAAGAAAACGGTTATACTAAAACCACCTTCTTCCATTTCCAAATCTCGGATTGACAATGTTGTTGTAGATGGAACCAAAGGTGTAGGTGAGCCCGATTTCCCCATCGATATTATAGCTTGTTTCAAGTTCCTGCAGCTGCAGAAGAATATCTGCCTCTGTAAGTTCGCCCTTTGCCAGTGATAGCTGGTCGTTGATCCTGGCCACTCCACCCCGGAGTCTCAGGGAGAGTCCTTTCAAAATACGAATATTGATGAATCCGTTCAGCTCCAGCCGATTCTTGGAAAAATCATGGAGGTAATTGGAACCCTCCAGGGATATATTGATGGACCCCCATTTTTCCTGCACCTGGTAAGCCAGCTGGACCTGATTCAGGAAGAGGGTCTCCTCTATCTTGCTGTAAATGGTAGTGTCGTTATAGATATTGAATGAACTTCCGATCCCGTACAAAATCCTGAACTGGCGGTGAGTGGATCTGGAGTACGGGAAAATATTGTATTCCACAGAAGGGAGTACATCCACACCAAATCTGGTGTTGTTAAAGGTGGATGAAACCACGTTGGTGCGAAGACCCGCCGACCAGTGTTCCCCCAGGCTCTTCACTGCAAGTATATCAAGGCCTTTGTAGCTTTTATCGTTGGTGTATAGCGTATCATCATAGGTATACTTTGTCCGGCTGAACCGGTGATCGAAATCAAACTCCAGTTTCCAGTCATGGGTGATCTTCACCGCTGATACAGAGCTCCTTAACTCAAGCTCCTTGTAAGACTCCTCACCTTCGAAATTGGGTTCCGCATCCAGCTCAAAGACCCAGTTATTCCACCTGTCGGTGACCTCCTGTTCAACGATCTGAGCAGTAGGCGAAATTACCACCTCTTCATACAGGGGTGTTCTGGCCACATAGGACATCAGTCCCATCTTCAGCATCTGGGTACGCCAGATCCTGGTAATATCCCTTGAATCATCAGGCCTGCTGTGATAGACCAGGGTATCATTTCTCCCTTCAAATTCCATTTGTCCGACAAATGTGAAAGTGTATTTTCTGCCACCGCTGCCGGTATTCTCACCTGTTTCAAGGATATAAACCTGGGCTTCCCTTACATCCCTCACATAATTCACATAGGGGATCTCCTCGCGGATATAATTCTCGTCACAACGATCGCAATCGATAAAAACCCCGATGGCCAAATCCCTTCTGGCAACCGTATCCCGGGTCCCACCCTGCCCGTTAAGCCGGACCGGATTAAACAGGTTAAAAATGATAATTCCGGAAATGAGGATTTTAAATCGAAGCATACCAATCTATTTTTAGATGAATATTAAATCAGGTGTGGGAATTCAGAGGCAAAGGGCCCTGTTCAGCGCAACAATAGCCTCCCTGTAATCATCCCGCCCGATCACGAACTGCATGTTCACCTGCATCAGTGACTGCGAAAGCGCTTCCACATTGATCCCCTTTTCATATAAAGCGGCAGTGGCTTTGGCAAGTGATCCTGGCTTGGCAATGTTGGTGCCCAGGGCACAGACCAGCGCAGTATTCTTTACGGTCACCCTGTCATAAAGGCCGTTGAGTTCGGTGATCAGGCCATCGGCCAGGTCCTTCTCCCAGATCACCATGGTGATGCTGTTGGCGTTGGTGGCCTTAAGGATGTATGAGATATTGTAGCGCTGCATCACCTTCATCAGGTTCATGTCATACCCCACCTGTCCCACCATAAATGGATCATGCACCTCGATTGCCACCACCTTGTCGGTCCCCGAAATGATTTCCACTTTTGATTCTTCACCGATATAGTCCTTGGAGATGAGGGTCCCGGGATGATCCGGATCGAAAGTGTTTTTGATCCGGATATTGATGCCGGCCACCTCAAGCGGCTTTGAAGCCTTTGGATGGATGGCTTCCATGCCGATGTCGGCCAGCTGGTCCGCCACATTAAAATTTGTGGCCCCTACGGGCCTCGAATTATCCACTCCCACGATGAGGGGATCGGCACTTGAGAGGTGGTATTCCTTATGGATCACTGCTTCTGAAGCTTTTACCTCGACGGCTATCTTGCTGAAGGTGACTTCCGAGTAGCCCCGGTCAAACTCCCGCATGATCCCCTCTGTACCCTTGGTATACCCTGTGGCCACAGGGATGGTCCGGGTGCAATCGAGATCCCCGAAGGCACGGTGGATCCTTTCATCAATGGTCAGGAATTCAGGATCCTGGAATCCGCAGAGGTCTATGAAAACTGCATTTATATTGTTGTTATTCAATATGTTGACCGAATTGTATGCGGAATGGGCCT
>JAHEEC010000163.1 GCA_024640885.1 Bacteroidota bacterium
TCGCCCGTGAGATGGTCATAGACGAATTCAGGATCTCCGGGGTAGGTGAAATTCATTTCGAACCGGAATGTGCCGGCCGGGCTGTTGTTTTCGGGGGTGCCACAGGCCGGAAAAAGCAGCATGGCCATAAGGAACGGGAAAAGTCTTCGCATATCTGAAAAGGTTTAATGTATAACACCTGTTGAATAATTTGGTTAATTCTACATCTCTATTTCCATATCTTTAGCTGGATATGACCACCGAGAAGAGACTGAATCCGGAAAAAAGGATAGACAGCGGCTCATTTGAGAAACTTTTCAGGGAGTATTTTTCTCCCCTTATGGCTTTTGCAAGGAAGATGCTTGTGGATGAGGATGATGCCCGGGAGGTAGTGCACCAGGTCTTTGTGAGCCTGTGGGAGATGCGGGAGAAGATTGATCTCTCGACCACACTCAGGCCCTACCTTTATACTTCAGTGCATCACAGGAGTCTGAATCTGATCAGGGACAGGAAAAAATTTTCCAGAGAAGAGTTACCCGACAGGGCCGGGGAATGGGATGTAAGTGCTGAGATCGAATCCATGGAACTGGAAGAGAAGATCCGTCAAGCCCTGGAATCACTCCCGGAAAAATGTCGGGAAATCTTCGAGCTAAACAGGTTCAGTGGATTGAAATACAGCGAGATAGCAGGTCAGCTCCATATATCTGTTAAAACAGTAGAAAACCAGATGTCCAAAGCGTTGAAAATATTGCGGGAAAAGTTATTGAAATACCTGACTCTCCTGATGTGGCTGGTCATGCATGCGTTGAATTAAAAAATGGGACACCCGGATAGGGGATTGGGTCTTCCCGGGTGTGTTAGGAATGAATATGTCAGACAAAGAGAAAAAAAGGAAAATGAATAACCTGGTTGCCAGGTATTTTTCGGGGGAACTTTCACCCGGGGAACTCAACCAATTCCAGGAGATGTTGGAAAAAGATCCAGAGATGCGGTCACTGGTGGATGAGTACAGAAAGGTTTGGGAATCTGTAGGATCAAGCCCTGAAGAGCCTCCCTATGACCTGGACGCGGAGTGGGCTCTTCTGCAGGAGAAATTGCCAGGAATGGGAAGCAGCAAGGGAGAGGGAAGGCCACTGCTATTTTACATATATCGTGTGGCTGCAGTGCTTGTGGCAGGATTTTTCCTTGCCTCTGCGTGGTTTTATTTTTCCAGGATGGCAGGCGTGGAAAAGATTGTTGCAACAGGCGATCCTGTTGAGGTTCTCCTTGGCGACGGCACGTTGGTGACCGTGAACAAAGGTTCCATGATCAGGTACAGCAAAGGGTTTTCCGGATCAACAAGGAAAGTCACCCTCTCGGGTGAAGCATGGTTCGATGTGGCCAGGGATACCACCAGACCCTTTATCATAGATGCCGGAATGGCCGTGGTGGAGGTGCTGGGGACCAGTTTTAATGTAAATGCTTACAATGAGAATAATGTGGTGGAGATTACCGTAAAGAGCGGAGTGGTTGCGCTCATGGCCAAACAGGACAAGCAGGAGCAAATCGTCCTCAGGGCAGGAAACAGCGGTACCTACCACAAGGAGGAGCAGGAGCTCAGACTGGAACCAACCTCCAATCCCAACAAGATTTCATGGAAGACCAGGGAGTTATTCTTTGATAACGCACCCCTTAAGGAAGTGGTCGACCTGGTGGGTGATGTATACAATGTCCACATCTCGATCAAGGAACAATCTGTTGCTTCATGCCCCATCACGGTTGCCTTCATCGATCAATCGCTGGATGCCGTGTTGAGGGTGCTTGGGCAGACCCTTGACCTTGATATTACACGGGAGGGCAATGAGATCCTGATAAACGGGACGGGTTGTGAGGAATAATCAGTGAATGCTGGTACAAGGTTTGAAAATATCATATTTATTGCTGTTGATGCAGCTGATCTCCCTTGTGGTTCGGGGACAGGAGAGGGAGTCCCCTGTGACACTCCAGGTTGAAAAGAGACCCATCCGGGAAGTCATGGACCTGATCGAGGGCCAGACTGGCCTGAGTTTTTCCTACAATACAAGACTCATGGATGATCAGGTACCAGTCAGTTTGCATGCGACTGGGATTTCCCTGGAAGCTGCACTTGATTCTCTTTTTTCTGGTCGAAAAATCAGGTTTGAAGTAGTGGAGCGGCAGATCGTATTGAAAAGGGCCAGGCACGTGAAAGTTGATGTGGAGGCGTCCCTTAATGAAACAGTTCCCGGGAATGAATTGGTGCAGTTTACCATCAGCGGCTTTGTAAAGGACTCCATGAACGGGGAACTCCTTATAGGGGCCACCATTTCCATACCGGGAGGAATGGACGGAACCATCTCCAACGAATATGGATTCTATTCACTTACCCTTACAAAGGAGGTGGAGCAATTGCGATGTTCTTATGTGGGATACAGGCAAATGGTAATACCGTTGAGGAGAATGGAGAACCGGACCATTCATTTTTCGATGGAGAAGGAAGTTTCAGCTCTGGCTGAGGTGGTCATTTACTCCGGTGACCAGGAGAATATGATACGTTCTTCCCGAAGTTCGGAGGAGCGCATCCATCCCGAATCGGTAAGAAAAATGCCTGCCCTTTTCGGGGAGAAGGACGTGATCAAATCACTGGCCGCCATACCCGGGATCAAGTTCTTTGGGGATGGCTCGACCATATTCTTTGTAAGGGGAGGGGGCAGGGATCAGAACATGATCACTATAGATGAGGCCCCGGTCTACAATCCTACCCACCTGCTGGGATTTTTCAGTACCGTGGTCCCCGATGCCATCAAGGATGTGAAGATATATAAGGGAGATTTTCCCGCACACTACGGGGGCAGGCTCTCCTCACTGATTGATATCAGGACCAAGGATGGAAATATGAACCGATTCGGGATGGATGGAAGCATGGGTCTTCTCTCTTCCCGGCTTTCCCTGGAAGGTCCCATCTGGAGAGAACACATCTCTTTCTTTCTTTCGGGAAGGCGATCTTATATTACCCGACCCCTGCAGAAATTCAATGCCCGGATCAATGATCTTCATTTTTCGGATCTGCACCTGAAAATCAACTACCAGGTCAATCCAAACAACAGGGTGTTTATTTCAATTTACCGGGGGATCGATAATTTTGAGCAACAGGATACCAGAGAGCTTTCCTCTGGAATCAACTGGCAAAACAGTACCAGTACCCTCCGCTGGAACCACCTTTTTTCAGACAGGCTTTTTTCCAACCTGACCCTGTTAGGCTCCAGATACGATTATTACCTGAATACCAACCTTGAAAATAACGATTACTGGAACTCTCACATTGATAATGTAAGCCTGAAATATGATTTTACCTGGTTTGTCAGGCCGGACAACACATTAAGGATGGGATTGCTTTCGGGGATTCATTTCCACAACCCGGGGAATTTTTACCGCGGAGGGGAGGAGTTCGATCCCGGACTTGACCTCTCTGCCAAACGTACCAGGGAGTTCGCATTCTATGCTTCAGAACAATTTATTATCAGTAACCAGTTATCTCTCAGGGCCGGGATGAGATTCACTGTCTGGCAAAATGTGGGACCTGCCACTGAGTACTATATCAGGTCAGCCACAGGGGGCGATTTCCCCAGGGACAGCCTGGCCATATCCGAATATCCACCAGATAAGGTGTACCATCAATCCCTTACACCAGAGCCCAGGTTTAGCATCATATACCAGCCGCGGAAACACCATATCTTCAAGATGAGCTACAGCCGGACAAGCCAGTTCCAGTACCTGATCACCAACTCCATCAGCCCGTTCACTTCCCTGGAGGTGTGGCTTCCCTCCGGTCCGAATGTGAAACCCCAGCTGGCGGACCAGGTTACGATAGGCTACACCCACAGGTTTGATGAGCCCGCGCTCTCCCTCGAAATCGAGGGTTATTACAAATACATGAGGAACCTGATCGATTACCGGGACCATGCCAGGATGCTGATGAATCCCCTGGTGGAATATGAACTGAGGTTCGGCAATGGAAAGGGATACGGGCTTGAGATGATCCTTCACAAGGATTTTGGCAGGCTCAATGGATGGATCTCCTATACCCTTTCCCGCGCTGTTTCACAGGTGGAAGAGATCAATGGGGGCAGACCATACCCTGCTTATTCTGACCGCCCCCATGATATTTCCCTCTACCTCTCATGGTCCTTTCATCCCCGGCTCACCCTCACGGGCAATTTTATTTATATGACCGGTGCTCCCTTAACCACGCCCACCGGTTTTTATTACTTTGATAACCACCAGGTACCCATTTACGCAGAACGGAACAATGACCGGTTCCCGGATTACCACCGGATGGATGTGGCCCTTAACTGGCAACTTGGCAGGCCAGGTGGAAAGTTCCAGCATGAGCTGATCTTTTCGGTTTACAATCTCTATAACCGGAAGAATCCTGTGGCATTGCACTTTAATAAAATAGAGGATCCGGAAGGGAATTTTGTGGTCCCCTACGATTTCTTTTCAAACCCGGAGCTGGTTCCCACACAGTATTACCTGTACGGGACCGTTCCTTCTTTAAGTTACCACTTTAGTTTTTAAACTTTCCTCATGAATTTTAAAAAGAGACATGGCCATTTCCCGAACCAGTTCGTCCTCCTTCTCGGAGCAATCTGGATGGTGACCTCGTGCACCGAAAAGATCGATTGGGACCTTAAGTTTCATGAGGAGGAATTGATCGTGGTGGAGGGCAGGATTACCAATGAGCTGGTGCAACACGAAGTAAAACTTACATGGCCTGTCTATGCCATGAATGAAATTCCCGAACCCGTGACCGGCGCCACGGTGGAGATCAGTGACGGGCGGTTGATCCATTCACTGCGCGAGGATCCATCAAGGGCTGGAGTTTACCTCACCCCAGCCGGGTTCTTTGGAAAGGTGAACAGGGGCTACCAGCTCAGGATCGGGATTGGCGATGTTCGGATCACTGCCATCGCCTTTATGCGGGCTGTTACGCCGTTTCAATCAATGCGTCCATTCATAGTTCAGGACGATCCGCCCCTATACGAGGTGTATATTTCCAACAGCGATGATGGTCCTGCCATTGTTCGCATGGAACTTGACTGGAGCCATGTGCAAGGATATGACACCCTCCCGGCCGGGGAAACTCATGCCCTGATCTACCATTACACACTCAACAGCGTGGATGTAAACCGGATCTTCTCACCGGACCGGGAGCACGTGAGGTTTCCCCCTGGCACCGTTGTTTTCAGGGAGAAGGAATCCGTATCAAAGGAATATGAAGAGTTTCTCAGGGGTGTGCTTTCAGAGACCGACTGGAGGGGCGGGGTATTTGACGTATTGCCCGGGAATGCCCGTACCAATCTTTCCCAGGGTGGGATCGGCTATTTTACAGCGGCTGAGGTCATCAGGGATACACTGGTGATCGATTAAGCCTTTCAGAGCCTTACAAACTCGAAGGAAGGATACCCCTTTTCGCCCAGGTCGTTATAGAAATCGACGAACCGCAATTTATAATAGAGGCCGTCCCGGTCCCGGATCACATAGGAGAGTCCGGGTTCGATGGTGTAGAAGCCTTCATCAA
>JAHEEC010000164.1 GCA_024640885.1 Bacteroidota bacterium
ACGCTCCGTCGAACAATACCACTACAAAATAGGTGAACAGGAGATCTGCTTTTTCCATATATAAAAATCTCCAGAAACCTGCCATGATCAGGATAAAAACCAGGGTGGGCCAGAATTTACTACCACTTCGTCCCACGGCTTTCCACCATTCTACCGTACATCCTGCGAGGATGACATATCCGAGGATGGGAAAGAGGGATTCAGACCAGGTGATGGAAAACCAGAGTAAATTGAACAAAAACAGGTAAACCAGGTATTTTTTCCACTGTTCGCGGGCCTCTTCAGGACCTGCCTTTTTATTGATCATCATCAGCCAGATGGACCCTGAAACGAAATGGGCCATGATCACCAGGTATGGGAGCCAGTAGTTATCCATGAGGCTTTTTCCTTTCCTTCAACACCCAGTAGAGGCCTTTGATATCGGATCTCATTTCGGTGAGAATGAGCTGAATGACAAGGCTCTCGATAAAAGCGATCAGGCTGAGGTTCACCATGATGTAAAAATAGACGGGGTAGAACTCCAGAAAAAACAACAGGATAAAAAAGATGCCCTGCATCCATCCCGTAATCTTCACGGAGTAAAGGTGAAAACTCTGGATCCTCCTGAATTTGATCAAAGGAGAGAGAATCGTTATGATATAGCAGGTTACGAACACATAGAAGAGCCATGCATCCTCGCCGATCTCCCCTATTTTGAAGACTGTGATCCCCGTGAGGGCAGCGATATATACTCCGATGTCGGCCAGGGAATCGAGGCGGGCTCCTATGGCTGTTCGCTGATTAAACCTTCGGGCGATCCAGCCGTCCCACACATCTGTATTCAGGCTGATGAAAAGGAATATGGCATAGGCAAGCTCCATTCTCATAAGGATCATCGCCATGATGAATGGGAATGCAAGTAGCCTGTAAAGGGACAGGATGTTGGGCACGTTCAGGGGGATCCTGTATTTAAGAAGGGTAATTTCAGACATGGTGATTGGTTTGAAAAAGATGGCAACCCTTCTCCTGAAGCAGTCCCATGGCTTCACGGAGTGACATTGCCTCAATATTGCCCACGGCTCCCCTGCAGAAAGGACATCCATGGTAATTTCCCCTTGCATCAATATGCAGGTAGCGGTTCCCTGCTCCGTAACACCCCAGTTTTCTCTGATGGTAACCCGGGTACTGGATGATTGGATAGGCGTTGTAACGCTTTTCAGAATTCAGTTTCAGGTAAAAGGCCGTAACGGCCTCCTGCTCATGCGTCCGAAGCATGATATCTTTTCCTGCATAATTCCCCACCTTCCTAGCCTCCAGGAAGCGAACGAACTGCACCTCCCTCCGGCGTGCCAGTTCCATATATTTCATCAGATCTTTGGCATTGGCCATGGCACGTGTAATACAGATGGTGAGATTGGTGATTATGCCTGCGTCATTGCAATTCTTAACTGCTTTAAGCGCCCATTGATAGGCCTTCGTGTGATGCCTGAATTGATTGTGCAGGTTTTCATCCCAATGGTCCAGGCTGATGGTTACCCCTGTCAATCCGGACTTTCTGAGCGTTTTCGCCAGCTCTGGCGTGAGCCCGTACCCGGAAGTGGAGAGCCAGAAATCGATGGTGCCGTTGGCCTGCTTCATCAGCCTGATCATATCGTCGAATCTTAACATGGGCTCGCCTCCTCCGAGCTGCATGTGCCTGATCCCATTTTGAACGGCATCGTCAACGACGCGGCTGAGGGCCTCATAGGTAAGATGTTCAGCGGCATTGAGGTTATCTCCCTCAAAACAGTGTTCACAATGGTAATGGCAGCGGCTCGAGATGGAAAGGATCAGGGTCTGCAGGGGGATCGCAGCATCACTGCTGTGAAAGGCACTCCGGATCTCCCTCTCTATGACCGCATTAAACCCGTCGGAGGGAAATCCAGGGGTATATATGCTCCAGTAATACCGGTCGTTGGCACGAACAATCTTGTGATCGCGGCTGTTTCCGTGGATGCGTTTTCGCTGCCGGATCAGCAGGAGCAGCGCCTTCAAGGCCTGTTTGGGACTTTTGTAAATCTGAAAGGAGATCCTTACCAATGCAATCCCGGCCCTTAATTTAACCCGGGTAGCCGGAAGTCCTGTAATCAGCCTACCTTGTAATCTTCCCATCCTTAAACAAGTGTTCCGCCAGCATGGCTTGCATCAGCTCATTGGAATAGACGTTAAAATTCCCTGATTTCCTGATCTCCTTCAGCGCTTTGATTTTAGGGGTCCCCTTGGGATCCTGCAGGATCCTGTAGTAGCCTTTGCTGTGAAGAATCACGGTTCTCTCCTCTCCATTCATCTCAGGAGCAGGGAAAGATAAGGAGGCCTCGTTCCCAATCTCGGGCTGGATGTAATAGAGCTCGTCATCACCCAGGAGGAGCGCCGTCACATTTTCGCCCACCTCGTCAACTGCATTGGAAAGTTGAATGGATTTTGATTGCAAAGGGTTGGCCGGAGCCTGGTCAAGGCCCACATATCCAATCTCCCAGAAATAGGAGCCGGCCTCGAGTTTGATGGTTACAGGGCCATCTGCCATGCCTTTCAGGTCAATGGGCAGTATATCCTTTTTGAATGCCATGGGCCCCACCGTATGGAAGTAATCCTGAAAAACCCACTCCCCATCCTTCAGGAGGTATACCGACAGGGGAATATGCTGACTGAGGCTCCAGTCTGTCATCTTCTCCGCATTCCCGTCTTCCTGTTTCCTGACCCACATCTTATAGGATGAACCCAGCATTTCCCTGAAATTTTGATATACAAAATCCAGCCAGTAGCTGTTTTTGGCCTCTACAACCAGTTTTACCTCGTTGGATTCAGCGGGTTTATCGAAAGTGAGGATCACACCGTCCAACAGGGGAGGATCCCTGGATGGGTCCAGTCCGATATAGATCAGGTCGTCTTCCTTCTCCATTAATGGAAGGATATCATCGCCTGATAAATTAGTAGCAGCTGTCGGAGGAGTCACATCCGACAAGGCATGGGCATTCCCATATTTATCAACCAGGATGTCGGTCCCCGCTGCATGATCAAATACCATCAGTTCAAGCAAATTTGTGTGCTGTTCTTCCTCCAGCTGGTTGGCGATTTTCATCCTGTATACACCCTCGTCCTCAGCCAGTTCCGGTAACAGCAGGTAATCGTTCCTTTCCAGGGGTGGATAAACGGCCCCGCTGTAAATCTCTCCGGCAAAAACAAATTCCTCGCCATTAAAGGTGTAGATGAACGGGCAGGAATTTCCGGAAAGGGCCAGCACTAAAAGCCCCAGCAAAACTACAACCAGGATTGCTGCAGGAACCATAGCCACACCAAGCAGAAGTGAGTATCCCACCGTATGGGAGGTGGAGTGATTGTAGACATCAAGCCTTCCTATGTCGGATATGGCAACCGTCCAGGTATGTAAATGTTTGACCACATTTTCATTCACATGCAAGTGCACTTCATTCAGCAACCTGGCGTCCCCTTTCTTCGGTCTGTATCTTTTGACCGCATCGGGATTCGGCGGAATGATATCTTGCCCCGGCTGGATGTAGTACGAATCCACGTGGAGCCTCAGCGAGTCATCCAAAAATTCAAGGGCACCCACATAATAGGCCTCATAATCCTGGTGAACCACAAATTTCTTGTCCAGGTCCGAAAATTGATGAAGCTCCTCCAGGGAGGGTTGGTTCGTGGCTGTCACACGGTAATAGTAGCAACTCACCGCGATGTTGACCAGGATCAGGATAGTAAGGGCTGCCAGTCCCCTGATGAGGACCTTTTTCCTGTTTGCTTTTCGACCCAGGTAGTTGTGCACCAGCAGTCGCACCAGAAAGTTACCGAGACGCATTATTTTGGAATTGGTTAACCGGAAAGGTATATTTTTTTATTGGAAATTCTTTTAGTGGGCCCTGATAATGCCCCATGCTGCGATATTCACTGTATATGAAGCATAAACAAGCAGGATCCAATTTTATTAAGTATGCTCGTAAAGACCTTCACCAGTTCACTTCATGGGATCGGTGCGACCATTATTTCCATCGAGGTAAATATTACCCAGGGCATCAGGTTCTTCATTGTGGGATTGGCGGATCATGCAATCAGGGAGAGCCAGCAACGCATTGAATCTGCCCTCAGCTGCAATGGTTTTGAGTGGCCCAGGTTCAGGATTGTGATCAACCTGGCCCCGGCGGATCTGAGAAAGGAGGGAAGCCATTTTGATTTACCACTTGCCATGGGGATCCTTGCTGCTTCAAACCAGGTCAGCTCCCAAAGATTGGGTGACTACCTGATGCTGGGGGAACTTTCATTGGATGGGAGCGTGATGCCGGTCAAAGGGGTTCTGCCCATGACACTTGAGGCAAAGGAGAAAGGATTCAAAGGAGTGATAGTACCAGTAAAGAATGCCGGTGAGGCCTCCGTGGTGGACATGGAGGTGATTCCTGCCTCCGGCGTGAAAAGCGTGGTCTCTTTTCTAAACGGTTGCGCTGATGGTTTGCCGGTCCCGGAGGAAACCTCCTCCTCATTTCCCGAAAGGAGGGATCATTATGCCTATGATTTCTCCCAGGTAAAGGGCCAGGAGGCTGTCAAGAGGGCAATGCTCATTGCCGCTGCCGGAAACCATAACCTGATCATGGCCGGGCCGCCGGGTTCTGGCAAAACCATGCTGGCAAGGTGCCTGCCTTCAATTTTACCCTCCATGACCCTTGAAGAGTCACTTCAAACCACCAAGATCCATTCGGTGGCGGGGAAAATGGATGCAAATGCATCCCTGGTCACCACCAGGCCTTTCAGGTCACCCCATCACTCCATTTCTGACATAGGAATGATAGGGGGCGGTGCCACACCCAGGCCCGGAGAGATCTCACTGGCCCATAACGGGGTTCTGTTTCTCGATGAATTACCGGAATTCAAACGGCATGTCCTCGAGGTGCTGAGGCAACCCCTGGAAGAGCGGATCATCAATGTGAGCAGGGCCAACTACGCGGTGGTCTATCCTGCCAATTTCATGCTGGTGGCATCAATGAATCCCTGTCCGTGTGGATTTTACAACCATCCTCAGAAAGAGTGCACGTGCGGTCCCGGAATGATCAAAAAATACCTTTCAAGGATTTCAGGGCCCCTTCTTGACAGGATTGATATCCACATGGAGGTGGTTCCGGTCCCATTCGGGAACCTGACCGGGTCCGGGGAATTGGAAAAGAGTGATTCCATAAGGGAGCAGGTGGCACTGGCAAGGTCTTTTCAGAAAAGGCGGTTCTCAGGGATGGATCACATTTTTAGCAATGCTCAGATGGAACCAGGATTGATGAAAAAGCATTGCATGATAGACAGGCCCGGAGTGTCCATGCTCCACATGGCCACAGAAAGGTTTGGGCTATCGGCCCGTGCCTTTGACAGGATCCTGAAGGTTTCCCGGACCATCGCTGATCTGGAGGGCAGCGAAAGGATTCTGGCACCCCATCTGGCCGAAGCCATAAACTACCGGAACCTGGACCGGGAAGGATGGTCTGGTTGATCAGATGAAATAAACATTAAACAAATAGAAGAAATAAGCCTTATAAATA
>JAHEEC010000072.1 GCA_024640885.1 Bacteroidota bacterium
GACCAGGTTCAACGACCTGGAGGAGGTGGTCATCAAAGGGGAGAAGGCCATGGTGGAGGTGCATCCCGACAAGATGGTCTACAATGTGTCGGCCAGTGTCAATGCAACGGGGAACAATGCGCTTGAGCTGCTGAGCAAATCCCCCGGCGTGATGGTCGATATGGACAAAAATGTCATTGTGCAGGGTAAATCCGGGGTCCAGATCTACATCAACGGCCGGCCGTCAAGGATATCGGGCAGCGACCTCACCAACATGCTGGAAGGAATGCGATCCGAAGACATAGAGTCCATCGAGATCATTTCCAACCCTTCGTCAAAATATGACGCCGAGGGCACTGGCGGGGTCATCAACATTGTCCTGAAAAAGAACCTTGAAACGGGATTTAACGGCAACCTGATCGGAAGCTACTCCAGGGGTGCGCAGTCCAGGTCAAGCGCGGGAACCAGCCTGAATTACAGCAGTGGGAAAATCAATCTCTTCTCCATGATCAATCTCTCAAGCAATGATTTTGTGACCGACCGCAACGAAACCATGCTCAGGCAGGATTATTTTATGGACATGGTCTCAGCAGATCTGGATAGCAGGCTGGGGTTCAATTTTTCCGGCGGATTGGACTATCAGATCAATGCCGAACACTCCCTCAGCTTTGATGCAAGGGTATTGATCAATGACCAGGACGGTATCCTGGATAACAATACGCTCATCAGTGATGTGGAAGGAATACTGGATCCGGAGATGCTAGTAGCGGGTAACATGGATACATCCTTCAGTCAGAATTACAATGCGAATATTCATTACAGCTTTACCCCTAACAGGAGTTCAAACCTGACTGCTGATGTCAGTTTCGGAGTCTATTCCAATGAGAAGAACACCTGGCAACCCAATCATTACTACAACCAGGACGGGTCCGACCTGATCCGGACCGTGGAGAGCACCTACAACGAGAATACAGTTATCAACCTCTTCTCGGCGATGATGGATTATGAGAAGCGCATCGGCAAATTCACCATCTCGGCCGGGGCGAAATACTCTTACATCAGCACAGGCAATGAACTGGCTTATTACAATCTTGAGAATGAAGTACCCGTTTGGGATACCTCCAGGAGCAATGATTTTTCCTACCTGGAAAAGGTCGCGGCCGCCTATGTCATCTTTAATGCCAGTCCCACGGAAAGGATCACGGTGAATGCGGGGTTGCGCGTGGAGAATACCTCTTCACTGGGTGAGCTCTTCAGCGCCGTTCCCACTCCCGATGACGTGGTGGCCCGGAACTACACCAACCTCTTTCCCAATGTCAGTGTATCGTATAATGACAATGAGAATCATGCCCTCAGCCTGAGCTACGGAAGGCGGATCACCAGGCCCAATTACCAGAACCTGAATCCTTTCGAGTACAAGCTGAGCGAGCTCTCCGCCTGGCGGGGGAACCCTTTCCTGGAGCCCAATTACATTACGAATTACCAGGTCACCTACTCCTTCAAGCGGAAGCTGGTCATTTCGAATACCTACAGCATCACCAAAAACTTCTTTGCAAACATATTTGAGGTGGTGGATGACAAGGGGGTGGTGATCATCCCCAGGAACATGGATAAGGTGACCAACAACGGGCTTTCAGTGAGTTATCCCCAGAAAGTCTTCAAATGGTGGCAGTTTTCATCCTACCTGATCTACAACTATGCCACCTATTCAGGTGATATAGAAGGGACCGTAATTGACCTGAAAGCCAATATCGTGAACTTCAGGTTGCAGAACAACATCGACCTGCCGCTGGACATCTCCATGGAACTCTCCTATTACGTCACCAGTCCCTGGATCTGGAGGGGCACCGTCAACGTGGAGGGAAATCAAAATGTCAGCATCGGCGTCAAGAGGGAGTTCTTTGCCAGGAGATTGCTGCTGCAGGTAACCGGCAGTGACCTGTTCAATACCGGCAGCACCTATTACTACGCGAGCGATTATGGAGGCATGATCGTAGACGGAGACATTTTCTTCGACGGCCGCAGGATCGGTGTGAACCTCACCTATAAATTCGGAAACCAGCAGGCCAAGACCGCAGGCAGGAGGAAATCGGCCATCGACCAGGAACTGAACAGGATCTCGGAATGACATGGGCTGAGTCAGCTATTATTTGACTCATATTCAGTAAGATTGTAACTTGCATGCCTGCATTTACGTACAATGTGGGTGGTGATGTAAGCAGCGATTGATCATGAAAAGCATATGGTGCCTGTTATTCCTGAGTTTACCGTTTATGGCCAATGCCCAGGTCATGACCGAAGAAGAGCTCAAATCCAAGGCGGAAAGTTCGCATCAGAAATGTGTGGGCGCCCACGAAAGCATCGTTCAACTTACCAATGAGGAATTTGCAAAGTCAATATGGGGCAAAAAGGCCAGGTTTAACGAAGCAAGCATTGTCAGGTTCTTTAACCATCCCAGCGGAGAAAAAGTGGTAGCGCTGTTTGCCGCTTGTCCGAGCAACCAGAACAGTAACGCCTATACCTATGACCAGCGAACTGCTTCAGATCTGCTCATGGCAAACGGGGTAAGGGTTACGCAATCCTACAATACTTTATGGATCAATGCCAATCAAAATCTGTTATATGCCGAAAATAACAGGGACGGGGAAAAAATCATTCTGGAATTATACTGCCCCCAGCAACGGTTTCTCCAGGTTCTCAGAACGGGGCAGACCCAGAGCATTGAATTTTTGATTACAGGTTACCAGGGGAATGCCCCTTCTGCCAGTAAAATATATGGCGTATTAACCGATGTCCATTTGGAAAAGCAAGTCATCAAATGTTCCAACGGGCACGAATTTGACAAAGCTGCCGGCTATAAATTTTGCCCAACCTGCGGAGAATCCTTAAAATGATTCTACTCCTTTGCCATTGAACGTTCCACCTCCTCTATATCTCTCCGAAGATTTATATTGTATCCTGCCCATTTCTCTTCCGCGTCACGCAGAACGGGGAATGCCTCTTCAGTCTTTCCCATGCGCTGTGATCATATTTTTTGTAAATTATGGACAAACAATATTGATCCTGGAATGGCATGAAGGCAATTTGGTACGATTCGTTTGGGAGAGCCGGAGATGTGCTCACATATGGAGAAAGGGAGGTCATACAACCGGGCAAAGGGGAGGTTCTTGTCAGGCTCTCCACCTCTGCAGTAAATCCCTCTGATGTCAAAAAAAGAAACGGGGCCAGTCCGTCGCTTCTCGATCAGGGTTATGTGATCCCCAACAGCGATGGGGCAGGTGTGGTTGAATCCACAGGGAAAGGAGTCGATCCCCAGCGCCGGGGAGAAAGAGTCTGGGTTTACAACGGGCAGCACGGCAGAAGGATGGGAACTTCAGCTGAATTCATTACCCTCCCCGCGGAGCAGGCCGTATTCCTGCCCGGTGAAGCCGATTTCAAGGCGGGTGCCTGCATGGGCATCCCTGCCATGACCGCGCACCGTTGTGTAATGGCCGACGGGCCGGTAAACAAAAAGATCGTACTGGTCACCGGTGGCGCAGGACGTGTGGGCCATTATGCCATACAGTGGGCAAAACATTTCGGCGCCAGGGTCATTGCCACAGCGGGCTCTGCCCGCTCCAGGGAGCAATGCGAGGAGGCCGGAGCCGATTATGTGGTGGATCACCCCTCGGATCTTGCCAATTCGGCGATCATGGAATATACCGGAGGCAGAAAGCTGGACCGGGTCATCGAGGGAGATTTTGGAGCAAACCTGCCCTTCCTCCTGGAGATCATGGAAACCAATGCCGTCATTGCCTCCTACGCCTCCTCAACCGTCACCGAACCAAAGCTCCCTTTTTACAGAATGATGTACCTGGATATCACCCTCAGAACAGTCCTGGTTTACGTCATGCCCTGGCAGGCCAAGAAAGCAGCCATCGATGACATTACCATAATGCTTGGCAACCATGCACTGAAGCACCGGATCGCTGAAACTTATGCGCTGGAAGATTCAGTCATGGCACATGAAGCCATCGAGCGGGGGGACCAGTTTGGTTGCGTGCTGCTTGAAATCTGAAATGGCAATCGAACCCTGTCTCCTGCACCAGCCCTGCCAGGTGCCACATTCCGGTTCCTCATTTGACTTGTATCCCTAAACGCTTTAACTTTCAGGATACCCGCAGGATACTTCATTAGACCACCTCACCCTCAAACAAAAGGTAATGCTCAGAAACTATCTTAAACTAACCATCCGGGATCTGACGTTCAACAAGGGATATTTCATGATTAATCTTTTTGGATTAATTATCGGGATCATCGCATTCACGCTCATTGTATTCTGGATCAAGGCTGAAACTTCCTACGATAAGTTTCATAATCATGCCAATGACATTTATAGGGTGGACTATCTCCTCTACGAGGAGGAGGTGCTGGAACAGCATTCCGCAGCAGGGTCAAGTGGTATTGGCAGGGAAATGATGAACTATTTTCCCGAGGTTATCAAATATGCGCGTTTTTATCGTGCAGAAAGCCTGGTACAATACGGATTTGAGGATGGCGATGAAGCCGTTAAGGAACGGGACGTCCTGTACACGCAATCCTCATTTTTCGATCTATTCTCATTTCCTCTGGCCATGGGGAAAGCCGACTCCACCATTCTGGCCCTGGATCATGCGGTGATCACAGAGGAAACCGCCCGGAGGTATTTCGGCGATGACAATCCCATGGGCAAGGTCCTGAAGATCGATGGTGCACAGGATTATGTAATCACAGGGGTGGTTAAATCCATCCCCGGAAATTCACATTTTAAATTTGATATCCTGCTTTCCTATGAGAACCTGATTCAGTCCTCCAGAAGGCGGTGGGAGGAGGGATGGCTGGGTGCGAGAGTGTATACCTACATCCTCCTTGCTCCTGGCACAGATGCGGGTGCCCTGGAAGCCAAACTGCCTCAGATTCCCGAAGACTTCCTGGGTGATTTTATGAAAAGGGCCTTTTTTCTGTTGGAGTTTAAGCTGACCAGGCTTACCGATATTCATTTGCACTCCAGCCTCAGCAATGAATTGGAAGTGAATGGCAATTTTCGGAATGTGCAATCCCTTGGGATCATTGCCCTCCTGGTATTGCTCATTGCCTACATCAATTACATCAACCTGGCTACCTCCCGGTCGGTGGAAAGAGCCCACGAAGTAGGAATCCGCAAAGTAACAGGGGCACAAAAAAGAGACCTGATACTCCAGTTTTTGACCGAGTCAGCCCTGCTAAACCTGATTGCACTCATGGTCAGCTTTGCCGGTGTCTTCCTTTTGCTTTCCTTTTTTAAACAGGTCATGCAAAGCCCCCTGCAGATTGATTTACCCGGCCTTGCCCTTCTCTTTTTTATTCTGCTCCTTTCAGGAACATTTTTCACAGGATCCCTCTCGGCCATATACAGTTCAAGATTTGTCCCAAGCCTTGTGCTAAAAGGGACCATCCCAAGCGGATCGGGAAGCTGGATCGTCCGCCTGAAGAATTTTCTGGTGGTCTTCCAGTTCGCAGTTTCCATCATTCTGATTACCGGGACCATCACTATTTACCGCCAGGTGAATTTTATGCAGAATCATGACCTGGGTTTTACTCCTGAAGGCCTTGTGGTGATGGACGGCCCCAGGATATTGCAGGCGGATTCATATGAATCCTATTTGAATAATATTGAAGCATTCAAGGAGGATATCAGATCCATGTCAATGGTCGGTGATGTGACCTCATCAACGAGTGTTCCCGGTACAGAAATCACAAATACACGGGTCTTTGGCATCCCCGTGGAGGGAAGGAATACAGAAAAGGTGATCGACATGTATTATGTGGATAATCATTTCTTTGACGCCTATGGCCTGAGCTTCATAGCTGGCAAAGGTTTCGGGGAAACCATGCGGGAAGATTCCAGCCACATCATCATCAATGAATCGGCCCTTGCTTATTTTGGTTTTGAAGATGCGGCAGAGGCTGTGGGGGATATACTGAGATCTGGCAATTTCGAGGTAACAGTCCTTGGTGTAGTCAGGGACTTTAATCAGCAATCGGTAAAAGAAGAGCCAGGTCCCATTGGTTTTTTCCATCAACCGGGAAATTTATTTTATACGGTAAGAGCCGGAATGTCGGATGCAAACAGGCTTATTTCTGAACTGGAGAAGATATGGATCTCGCACTATCCGGGAAATCCCTTTCATTTCTTTTTCATGGATGATTTTTACATGGAACAATACCAGGCCGAGCAGCGATTCAGCAAATTATTCCTGACCAGCGCTCTGCTGGGCATCTTCATTGCATGCCTTGGTCTGCTTGGTTTATCGGCCTATTCAATTACCCGGCGCAGGAAGGAGATAGGGATTAGAAAGACCAATGGAGCCAGCAGCACACGTGTGATGGTTCTACTAAATAAAGTTTTTGTCATATGGGTGGCTGTAGCCTTTGTCATTGCCTGTCCCGTGGCCTGGTTTGTAATGAATAGATGGCTTCAGAATTTTGCGTACAAAACAGAAATAAGCTGGTGGATCTTTGCAACCGCCGGACTCATCGCACTCATCATCGCACTTTTAACTGTGAGCTGGCAAAGCTGGCGTGCTGCCACCAAAAACCCGGTGGAATCACTGCGATATGAATAAAAACCAGGCCTTTTGGATAAAGCAGTAAAAATGCCGTTACCACTTCCAGCCAAATCCGGTGTGCAGCACATAATCGGCACGGGGTGATCCATCTGCCGGCTGGTTGTCATAATTGAGTGTGAAACCGGCCTTGATGTAAAAATCCAACGGGAGGTCATACTGGACATTGAACTTAAAATCGGAACGCCACCTGCCCGATTCAGTAAAACTCGGGTAGGCGATTAAACTGGACATCAGGCTTAAATCCCCGACATTAAATAAGTTCAGTTCTGTACCCATATAACCTTCAAGGCTTTTCCGGTCTACCAGTTCGGCCGTAGAGTAGTTTTCATTGTTGAAGTTGGCACCTGCTGAAAATCCCCAGTAAAGCTGATTGGTATGAATTACATACTTTCCAAAACCGAGCTTTCCCGTGGTTCGTAACAGCAATTGTTGCTCGGTGTTGGAAAGAAATTCAATCGAAACCATGGGGTACCAGTCGTGCGGGAGAAAATATTTATAGGTAAACGCTCCATTGGTTCTTTTAATATCCTCCACATTATCCTGTTTGGAATTCAGGGTTTGAAAAGAAGCATCCATCTGCCACCTCTTGGCCATATAACCTATATTGCTATGCATTGAAAACTGGCGCAGGTTTTTCGATTTTGCGAGGTCATAACCAAGATCGATGGAGGCATACAACTGGCTCCAGAATCCCTTTTTAATATCTTTCAGGATGACAATCTCATGCAAACCTACCTCCACTGTAGCTCCTTCATCGGTCAGAATAGAGATCGTGTCTGGCCCTGAGGTGGTCAGGTTCCCGTTATACCTGGAACCGTTGGAAAGCGAGATCAGAAAATATGTTTTCGTGTATATTTCCCTGATTCCGTCCCATTCAATGGTGAAATCTGCATTGCTGTAATCGGTTTCAACTTTTAACGTGTTGCGGTCCATGCTCTTCACCTCCCCGACCATAAAATTCCCGTTTTTAAAAATTATGGAATCGGATTGAGCGAAGGTATTGAGTCCTTTAAAAATAATGAACAACAACACAACAATTTGCCTTGTCATAATTGTTTCGGTTTTTCAAAAACTAACAGGAATGACAACCCCCCGGGCGTAATTGTTTACACGTTACGGCGTTTTTGCCGATGCAGGGATTGTAAAATGAAACTTGGTCCCCGATCCTTCCGCTGATTCACACCAGATCCGGCCTTTGTTGGCTTCGACAAAATCTTTGCAAAGGATCAATCCCAACCCGGTGCCTTTTTCACCCAAAGTTCCGAGGGATTTATATTTTGCATCGATGCGGAAAATTTTTCCGGCATCCTCCCTGGACATGCCCACTCCCTGATCGCTGACGGTCACCTCCAGAAAATCACCCTTATCAGCCACATTTACTTCAACCTCACCCCCCTTGTAGCTGTACTTGACGGCATTATTAACCAGGTTCCTGAGCACTGTACTGATCATCTCCCGGTCCCCGTATGCAAACACTTCACCGCTCACTCCCGAGGTGATCCGAATCCCCTTGTTCTCTGCTGTAACCCTGTGCAGATTGATATTTGTACGGATCAGGTTCGAGAGCAGGAATTTTTCAGGCAGGTAATCGATGTCGCCCCTCTGTGACTGCGACCAGGTCAACAAATTATCCAGCAGGTTGTAGATGAGTTTGGTGGAGTCCCCGATTTTTTTCAATGCGGTCAGCTTCTCCTCATCTTCCATTTGCTCAAAATTCTGAACCACCAGACTGCTCAGGGAATAGAGGCTTGAAAATGGATTTTTAAGGTCGTGCGCCAGGATCGAGAAGAAAGTATCCTTCATGGCGTTCAACTCGTTTAACTCATCTTTTTGTCTCATCAGCTCCTCGTTGGCAGTCACAATTTCTTCCTTCTGTTCCTCCAGTGAAATATTCTTCTGCGCGATCTCCGAGGTGCGTTCCCTGATCTTTTCTTCAAGAATCCTTTTCTCCCTGACCAGCTTCTGCTCCCTCAGCTTGATGATCATAATGATCAGCACGATCAAGGCAACCAGGTACCCTGCATAGGCGTATTTACTTCTCCACCAGGGAGGGTGAATATGGATCCGAATGCTGGCTCCCTCCTGATTCCAAACCCCGTCGTTGTTGGTTCCCTTCACATGAAAGGTATACCCTCCCGGAGGAAGATTGGTAAAAGGAACAAATCTCCGTGTCCCGATCTCAATCCAGTTATCGGAGATGCCTTCCATTTTGTAGGAGTACCTGTTCTTGGATGGATTGGTGAAATCGAGGGCTGAAAAATCAATGGTGAAAGAGTAATCCCTGTGAGAAAGATCAATCTCTTCCGTATATACGTTGATTTTTTGCCGGATGCCATTGTTTTCCTTCTCGAAGGAGGTGATGGCTACCGGCGGAATGAAATTATTACCTGTCAGTGAATCGGGGTGAAAGGCGATCAACCCGTCGATGGTGCCGTAGAACAGTTCACCCTTATCACTTCTAAATACTGCCTTTATATTAAATTCTTTCCCAAGCAGTTCATCCACTATGAGAAAGGCATCGGGAGATTCAGGATCCGGATTCTTCATGGCAAGGCCCGAGCCGGTGGAAAACCAGAGATTGCCATTGCCATCCTGTACAATGTCGTAGATGATGTTGCTGGGCAACCCATCCTTTATGGAATAGTTGGTGAAAGCAGCATCAGATTTATTGAACATGCTGGTTCCCACACTGGTTCCTATCCAGATATGGCCATCGCGATCTTCGCAAAGAGAAACGGTATAATTGTCGCACAGGCTGTTTGCCGAACCCGGATCGTTGGCATAATGGGTAAGCAGGTTTGTGGAGGGATCATACCGGTCCAGTCCATTTGAGGCAGCTATCCAAATTTCACCGTCGCTGTCTTCAAGCAGGGAATAGACTAAATTCCTGCTGATGGTAAGCGGACCGGTGCTGTCGGCCCTTACCACACTCCATTCTTTTGATTCGGTATCCAGGATACAGATCCCGTTCCCGGTGCCGATCCAGAACCTGCCATCTGAAGTTTCCAGGATACAATAGACCCTGTTGCTGCTGAAATAATCGAAATCGCTCAGATCAAAATACCGGTCCACAGGGATGAACCGCCTGGTGGAGTTGTTGAAAATGCTCACCCCGTTTCTGGTCCCCAGCCATATTCTGGATTTGCTGTCCTTGAAGATGACATGGATATGGTCCTCGGGAATATGTCCTGCACCCACAGACTCGGCCAGGTAATGGCTGGATTTATTCGTATTCATGTCCACAATGCTCAATCCCTTCCCCCAGGTCCCGACCCATAGGTTCTGATCGTCATCCACAAAGACCGAGGCAATCACGTTATCCAGCAAATCAATTGAATTCGGATTGTCAGATTTTGCATAATATGAAATGCTTCTCTTCTTCAGATCGGTCTTATCGACCCCTGCCAGGGTGCCTATCCAGAGATTCTCCGACCTGTCTTCCAGCAATGAAAGCACGATATCATGGCCGATATAATTGCTGTTGTCTGCCAGATTTCTGAAATGGGTGAATTCGGGAGGAGCGTGAAGAGGGATGCCGGTGGTTTTATTCAGCCCGCCCCCGTCGGTACCGATCCAGATGTCTCCCTGGTGATCCTGGAGCATGGTCTGGATATAGTCATCACTCAGGCTGCCCGGATTGCTCCTGTCATGCCTGTATTGCATGATCTGCGCTGTTTCAGGATCGTAAATGTTTAAACCCTCCTCGGTCCCGATCCACACATTTCCGTGCCTGTCTTCCAGCAACGAGGTGACATGTCCATGGGTGATTGAATTGGGACCGGGTGCTCCCGGATGGAAATAGGTAAATTCCTCTTCCAGCGGGTTGAAATGGCACAGGCCGTTTACCGAGCCAATCCAGATCATACCGCTGCTGCATTTAAGTACGGGAAAACCTTTGTCATAAAGGGCACCCTCGGTTTCAAAGGTGTTGTTGTACGTCTGAATGGCCCCTGTGTTTAAGTCCATCACAGACAGGGTCGGCGATTGGTTGATGTAGATATGGGACTCATCCACGGCAATTCCATAGATGAAGTTGAATCCTGAACCGTTGTTCCCGCCGGTGAAACTGACCGTTGAAAACTGCCCCGTGTGCTTATCGTATTTGTTGAGCCCGCCCTTGGTCCCTATCCAAAGGATCCCATTCTGATCCTCCGCAATATCAAAGATCCAGTTGCTGGAGATGGTGTGGATATCGGCCGGATCGTTAAAGAAGCTTTCAAACGAGTAACCATCAAATTTATTAAGGCCATTCTGGGTTCCAAACCAGATATACCCTTCTGAATCCTGCAAAATGCACAGGATCTCGCTCTGGGATAATCCCTCTGAGACACCGTAATGACTGAATTGAGCCGCCTGGCCCGACAGCAAGGGGAATGTGTTGAACAGGATGATACATATCAAAATCCATATGTCGCGCACGGGCTTCATTCTATCACATCAATCAATTTTATAAAATTAACGCTATTTTCCGGAATTCTTCCCTGATTGTAATTCCACAACCCGTGAACACTCCAAAGGGACCGTTAAAAACAAATGAACTACATTTACGAGAGAAGTGTCATAACCCAAAAAAAAACAATCATGAAACACATCATTCTTTCCTTCGCACTGGTATTTGCACTGGGCCGGCCCGGATCCTCACAAGAAAACGCCATGCAGGCCCCTGAGGGTTATGATATAGCCAGGACAGATATCGCCCATGGAACCATAGATTCGATCATTTACCAATCAAATACCGTGGGTACCTCGCGCAGGGCGCTTATTTATACCCCCCCGGGGTATTCAGGAAATGCCACATACCCGGTACTCTACCTGCTGCACGGGATCGGGGGCGACGAAACGGAATGGCTCCGCGGGGGCCAGCCCCAGGTAATCCTGGATAACCTCTATGCACTGCAGAGGATCGAACCCATGATCGTGGTCATGCCCAACGGAAGGGCCATGAAGGACGACCGCGCCGTGGGAAATATGTTCGACAGTGCCAGGGTGCAGGCATTTGCCAGGTTTGAATTTGACCTGATCAACGACCTGATCCCGTTTATAGAAAAAAATTACCCTGTGTATAAGGACAGGGTGCATCGTGCCATTGCCGGCCTATCCATGGGAGGTGGGCAGTCGCTGAATTTCGGGCTTGGCCACATGGACCAATTTGCCTGGATCGGGGGATTCTCATCGGCGCCCAATACCAGGGAACCCGAAGAGCTGGTGCCCGATCCTGAAAAAGCCCGGAAGATGCTAAAACTACTCTGGATCTCCTGCGGCGACCAGGACAGGTTGCTCGGGATCAGCCAGCGGACACACGACTATCTGGTGGACAACCAGGTGCCCCATATCTACCACGTGGTTCCCGGGGGATCCCATGATTTCAGGGTGTGGAAAGAAGGCCTCTACACCTTTTCACAGCTGATCTTTACACCTGCCAGGGGGAATTCTCTTGGGAAGGCCCCTCAATCAACCATTTCCGGAGTGCCTACCTGGCAAAACCGATCTCCTTCAGGTAGTCCAGGCTTTTCTCCACGCTTACGATCGGTTCAAAGTTGTACTCCTCCACTTCTACCACATAGTACTTTGACCCGATTTTCTTCGCTTCATCCAGGATGGCCTTTAAATCGATCTCACCGCTCGCTCCAAGCTCGGTTTCATCCTTGATATGAATGGAACCAAAGCGATCCGGGTACTTCTCAAAATAGGCAATGGGATCGGCTCCGCCTTCAGTGACCCAGTACACATCCATCTGGAACATTACTTTCTCGGGATCGGTATGCTTGAGCATGTAGTCGTAGATCACTTCGCCTTCGATCTCATCAAACTCCCTGTCGTGGTTGTGATAGCCAAACCGGATCCCGGCCTCGTTGCATTTGGCCCCCACTGCGTTGAAGTAGTCGCAATAGGCGGTCAGTCCCTCCAGGCTTTCATAACCCGATCCCCCCATGAAGGGTTGTACGATATATTCCACGCCGGCAGCCTTGTGCGCTGCAATGCATTCATCCCACCAGGGCATCAGCTCCTTCCATGATCCCGAGTCAGGGATGGCCTGCCCGGTATGGGAACCACGGAAAACCATTCCGCTTTCTTCCACCAGCTGGTTGAATTCTTCCGGATCAATGCCGTAAAACTTCCCGTTGCTGTAACCTGCTGCCTCCACGTAGTCATAACCGATGGGCCCGACCTGTTGCACGGTTGCGATCGGATCCTCATCCATGGCATCCCTTAGGGAATAGAGCTGGAGGCCAACTTCGGGGTTGGGTGATGTGTTGCAGGAAACCAGCAGCGAAATAGCTGCCAGTGAAAGAAAGGTTGATTTGAAGATCCGTTTCATATGAATTGCTTTTTAATAATGATCCTGATTGGTTTGAGAAAGTCAAAATTATTGTTTTTAATAGAATATCGAATGATCCTGGTCAAAAAAAATTAAATGCACTCAGTTCAACACCACCACTTCTCCCAATCCGAGCTCCTTCAACCGCTCCTTCTGGGTTTTTGCATCACCGACAATCAACCAGGCCATGTGGTCCAGGTCCAGGTATTGTTCACAGAGTGCCTTTATCCTATCCACGGTCATATTCCCCACAATCTCTTCCCGTTCCCTGATAAAACCTGAAGACCAACCGTAAGCACTGGTCAGATTAAGAAATTCAAGCTTTGCCCCGGCTGATTCAAAGCCCCTGGCATTGCTCTTAATCAGGTAACCCTTGGTGGTGGCAAGATCCGCCTCTGAATATGTGGCTCCATAATCCTCGATGATCTCTATGATGGACTGAGCCGCTTCAAGGGTGATCTTGCTTTGTACAGAGGTGGATATCGTGAACGGCCCCCTGTACCCGGAACCGCTGAATCCTGAACGGATCCCATAGGTATAACCTTTATTCACCCTCAGCTCCTGGGTGAGCCTGGATGCAAAACCTCCCCCTCCCAGGATGTAATTCATGACCGTGGCCGGGTAATAGTCTGCATCTGTTTCGGCCAGTGCAAGGTATCCCAGGTAGATCACAGACTGTTTTGCACCGGGGACATCGTAAAAGTAGACCGCAATCTTTTGGGAGGACTCCGGATCCGGGATCTCATTTGGTTGGGTCTCGCTCTTCAGCCACCTTTCATTCAAAGAGACCAGGGAAGCTTCAGCACTCGCCTGATCCACAGCTCCGACGATATTCAACCGGGACCATGACGGGATCATGGTGCGTTCGTAGAAAGTTTTCAGATCCTCCATGGAGGTTGATTTCACCGTTTCAACGCTGCCCAGCCGGTTCCGTGACCTGATATCTGCCTTCCCGTAAAGGATTTCGTTGAACTTGTTAGAGGCGATGGCGTTGGGGTTTCCGGACTGCTGCTGCAGGCGGCTTTCCACACTCTTTTTCACAAGCTCCAGTTCTGCCCCATCCCATCGGGGCTCCAGCACCATTTCTTCCACAAGCTCCATGGTGGCGAGGTAATTCTTTGCCAGGGCAACACCGCTGATCGTCAGCTCCTCCTGTCCACTGGAGATGCGAATGGAGCTGCCCAGCTGTTTAATGGCATCTTCCAGCTCTTCAGGGCTCTTATTCCGGGTTCCCCTGTTCATCATCTCGGCCATAAGGTTCGATATTCCGGCCTGATCGTGTGTTTCAGACAACTGGCCCCCATCGATGAGCATTCTGAAATAAACAAGGGGTACTTCCCTGTTTTCTATCCCTGAAACCCTGATTCCATTTTCCAGTGTGGACTCCCACACCGTGGGTACAGTCAATTCAAGGTGTTCCCCGTAGGGAGGTTCCTTGGAACGGTCGAAAGAGGAAGGGGTCTTTTCGTAGGGGACCTGTTTGGAGAGGTCATAGGTTTCGGCGATGGACTCTTCGATGGACTCCTCAACCACATCTGCCCTGATCGATCCTTCCAGGGCGAGATTCAATTCTCCCCTGGGTACAAATGAGGTGGCCACAAAATTCCTGCCTTTGATGTAGGTGTTGTAAACGCGGACCACATCATCGGTGGTGACCTGCAACAGGAGTTCCAATTGTTTTTCCGAGTAGCCTGGATCACCGGTAAGAATATTGTTGTGAGCCAGTTGAATGCCCTTGCCCGAAACGTCTGAAAGTTGCCTGTAAAAATCAGTTTCCATTCCTGCAAGGATCCTTTGCAAATCAGCTTCCGGTATCCCATCCGATTCAAACATGCTGAATGCCTCATGGATGGCCAGAAGGACAGAATCCAGCCTGATCCCCGGAAAAGCCCGGACACTCAGGTTCACCTCACCGGCCAGTTCGGAGGAGTTGTGATCCATTCCCACTCCGGCTGAAAGCTCCTTCGTTTCCACCACCATTTTGTATAACGGGGCCTTCTTCCCGACCGATAAATAATCTGTCAGTACACGAAGTGGATAATAATCCTCATGGGCTCTGTCCACCGCAGGCCATGTCAGGTTCAGTTCAGGCAGTTTTGCAAAGTTGTCCTCATGATAGAGCCATTTGCTTGTCTCCAGCACCCCGGGTCTTTTTTCAAGTACATCCAATTCCTTCCCGCGGGGAATTTCATGGAAGTATTTTTTCACCCAACCGGTGGTTTGCGAAATATCAATGTCGCCTGCGATGACCAGGGTGGAATTGTTGGGGACGTACCACGTATTATAAAACTCCTTGACATCCTCCAGGGTGGAGGCCTGCAGGTCGGCCAGCGAGCCGATGACGGTCCAGTTGTATGGATGGCCTTCAGGGTAGAGGTTCCTGGAGATCACATAGTCTGTGTGCCCATAGGGCCTGTTGTCCACCCCCTGCCGTTTTTCATTCTTCACCACGCTGATTTCGTTGGAGAGGACCGGGTCCGTGACCGTGTTGATAAACCATCCCAGCTTATCTGCTTCGGCCCAGATCATTTTTTCCAGCGCATCTTTTGGAACGGTTTGAAAATAAGTGGTAATATCCCGGCTGGTAAATCCGTTTGCCCCGGCCCCGCCCACCCGGGCACTCAACTGATCCAGTCCACCCCGGCCCAGGTTTTCGGATTCAAGGAACAGCAGGTGTTCAAAAAGGTGCGCAAAACCGGTCCGCCCGGCCTTTTCCCTTGCAGAACCTACATGCGTGGCAAGTACCACAGATACAACCGGATCGGACCGGTCTACGTGCAGGATGACATCCAGTCCGTTCTCCAGCTGGAATTTCTCGTAATCCATATGGAACGAATCCTCTTCCGGACTTCCACCCTGCCGGCATGCAAACAGGGAGATCAGGAAAACCAGGATCAGGGGTGACTTAAACATTTGTTTCATAATTAGATGTTCAATTCTTTTCAGAATGAAACTAATAAAAAAAAACGGACCAGGGCGCTTCGGCTTAGTACCATTTGAAAGTCCTCAGTCCGATGGCAAAACAGATCATGCCAAGCAGGCCAAGGATCAGCGCATTAAGGCTTACCTGGGAAATTCCGGCACCCTCAATGAATATGGCACGTATGGAATCAGCCATCATGGTAAGGGGAAACCTCCTGATGATCGGGATGGCAAAATCCGGGAAATTATGATAACTGAAAAAAATCCCTGACAGCACGGTCATGGGCAGTGTGATGACATTGATCAATCCTGTCCCGATCCTTGAATTGTCTGTCCGGGATGAAATCAGGATTGCGATGCCGCTGAAGGCAAGATTCCCGGCAAGGAATATCAGCATGAAGGCTGGGAAGCTCCCCTGGATCGAAATATGAAAATAGGCGGATGCAAAGGACAGAAGAAGAAAGGCCTCGATGACAGTGATCGAAAGCCGGGCGATGAAGATGCTTATCAGGAACTCTGATCTTTTCATGGGAGTGGCAACCATTCTTCTCATGAGTTTTTTGGATCGCATGTCAATCAGTGCATAACTCATTCCCCACAACAGGGAGTTCATCACCCCCATCGCCAACAGTCCGGGTATCAGGAAATCAATGTAACGGTTCCCTTTTTGGGTCAGCGGATTGATGCGGGCTGTTTCATACACCAGCTCTTTATTTTTCATGGCCGATGTCAGCATGACGTAGGCCATCCTGGCCTGGGGATTAACCGGGTCGAAAAAATATTCCACGCTGTCAGTGTGCTCCTTCAGGATCAGGTTGACCTGGCCCCGCTTCAGCAAAAGGAGCCCCCCTTCCCAGCCGGTTACCAGGAACCTGTAGGAGGTTTTTCCCAGCTTCTCGTTCTGAATGGATTTTTCAAAATAGTCCGGTCCCTCCTTTGCGGGATTGTCGACAAAGGTGGCGTCATCCAGGAACAGGCGCAGGTCCGCATTCATATTCAAGGAGTCATTGATGAAAGCAACCTGCTGGACCATCTCACTCTGTTTTGAGAATGCAATTCCGAGGACCCATGCCATCAGCACCGGGAAGATAATTGACCAGAATAATATTCCCGGTTCCCGGATGAATTCCCGGTAATGAATAAGTATGAGCTGGATCAGCGAGTTTCGTTTCATCATGCATTCATTATTCCACCAGTCTCCTCCCGGTAAGGGATATGAACAGATCGTCAAGGGTCATTCTCCTGCAGGTCAGGCCTCCGATGCCCACACCACAGTTTTCTGACTGCTTTATAATATCAGGAAGGGCCTCCAGGATCGCGGTAACATAGAGTGTGACCTTGTTCCTGCCGGTGTCGAAGCTGTAATTCTTCAGCCAGGGCATGCCTTCAAGTCCCAGTTTCCCGGGCTCCCCCCCGGGAAAGAATTCGATGATCTCTTCACTGTGGTTCTGGTTGAGCAGTTCATCCAGGCCTCCCCGGGCAATGATCCGGCCATGGTCCATGATCACGATCCGGTCACAGAGGGTTGCGGCTTCCTCCATGTAATGGGTCGTCAGAATCATTGTGGTATGCTGGTTTCTTTTAAAATCCATCAGGATGTCCCAGATTTCGCGCCGTGAATTGGGATCCAGTCCGGTGGTGGGCTCGTCTAGCAGGAGGATGGAGGGTTCGTTCAGCAGGGCGATCCCGAGGGCCAGCCTTTGCCTCTGTCCGCCGGAAAGATTCACTGTATAGGCCCTGCGCTTCTCCTTCAGCCTGATCATATCCATTACTGCGTCAACCCTGGAAGGATCAAGCCGGTGGAAGCTTGCGAACAATTCGAGTACTTCCCGGGTCCTGAGCTTGTCAATGAACCGGGTTTCCTGAAGGGAGATCCCCAGCTGGCTGCGCAGATGCACCTCATTCCCTTTCCAGGGCAGGCCAGTGATCAGGATCTCACCGGAATCGGGCTTCTGGAGTCCTTCGACCATTTCAACAAGGGTGGTCTTGCCCGCTCCGTTGGGTCCGAGAAGGGCAAGGAATTCCCCTTCACCGATGTTGAGGTCCACCCCGTCAACAGCCCGGACATCCTTGAAGTACTTGCGTACCTGCCTGATCTGTATTATGGGTTCCTTTCCCAGTCCGTCATTTTTTCTCATCCAAATGAACGAAATCTTTTCAATATAATAACCAGGCCGGTCACACATCACTTCTTCCACCCTCCTTTGAAAAACTGAAGCATGAAGATCTCTTTTTTTCTGGCCGGTTGTCTGCCGGGAAGCTTCTGTCAGCCAACCCTCCCGGCCATGGTATTATGTTCAGGCATACCCACTTTTTACGGTGGACTTCGGCGAAACCGGATCCGAAGGCAAAATTTAATCCGGTTGGCAATGAAAATTCTTATGGAAACATTCCCTATTGAACGGAAATAGGTAAGTTTATAGGAGCGGATATAGAAACTGAAGGGGTCACCTTGTCTTCCGTTGAACCTGAACCGGAAGCATGGTAGCAGTTGATTGACTTTAAGGATTGGACGAAATTATCATAAATATATGGTTTTGCCCCGGAGATTTGCTGTAAGGATAGTCCTTGTTTCCCTTCTGTTCATGAACGCATGTTCGGAGGATTTCCTTGAGATAACCCCCAACGGCGTGCTTGATAATGCGGTGCTGGCCACTTATGAAGGTGTGGATGCGTTGCTTATCGGCGCTTACTCCATGCTTGACGGAGTCTCGCAGAGTTATGCCTGGGAGTCGGCGACATCAGGATGGGTCTACGCATGCATCAGGGGAATGGAATCCAACAAGGGGACCGATTCGGGCGACCCGCCGGATATTAATCCCATCCAGACTTTTTCTGAGACATCCACAATGCCATACCTGAATGTCAAATGGCGGGCAATCTATGAATCCATTTCACGATGCAATTCCGCAGTTGTTTCAGCCCGAATGGCTTTTGAATCGGGAACCATCACGGAGGACCAGAATAACTCTTTTACCCGGCAGGCCAGAGCCCTCAGGGGATTCTACCACTTTGAAGCCTGGAGGCTCTGGGCAGACATGAATTCCAACCGCTTCGTTCCCTATGTGGATGAAGATACAGACTTCTTTACTCTGACCAACACGGAGGACATCAGGGACAGGATCATTGATGACCTGAGTGAAGGGACAAAACTTCCATTGAATATGAATCAGGTGGGAAGGTTTAACAGATCAGTTTCCCAGGTATTTCTGGCAAAGGCTTATATGCAAATGTATGGTAATTATGAAGCCGCGCTGACGCTGCTTACCGAGGTGGCTGAAAGCGGCACCAACCCGGCCGGGCAGAAAGCCGGACTGGAAGCCAGGTATGGGGATATCTTCGATATTGAATTCCGCAACGGAATTGAATCCATCTATACAGTGCAGTATTCTGTCAATGATGGATCGGGTGGCATCAATGGCAGTTGGGGCGAAGTGCTCAATTTCCCATATAAAACAGGTGAATCGCCAGGGGGATGCTGCTCATTCTTTCAACCCACCCAGGACTTTGTGAACTCCTTTCGTACCGATTCCGACGGATTGCCCTATCCGGACAGTTATAATGAGGAAATCGTATCCAGCGACATAGGCCTTAAACCGCAGGATCCTTTCACGGAGTATGCCGGCAGGCTGGACCCGCGACTGGACTGGTCGGTGGGCCGGCGGGGTATCCCCTACTGGGACTGGGGCGAACACACCGGAGCGGATTGGATCCGTGATCCTTCCTATGCAGGTCCATACAGTCCAAAAAAACAGGTTTATAAAAGATCCCAGGAAGGGATCTACACCGAAGTGGGGACCTGGACCTCAGGATATACGGCCAATGGTTACCGGATGATCCGCTATGCAGATGTGCTGCTTTTAAAAGCTGAATGTGAGGCACAGACCCGGTCAGACGACCTGGGACTGGGCGAGGTAAACGCGGTTCGCACCAGAGCCTCCAATCCCAATGGATTTGTGAAGGAGGCGGACGAGGTCACTCCGGCAGCCAACTATGTCATTGGCCCCTACCCGGTATTTCCCGATGAACAATTTGCCTTAAAGGCCATCAAATTTGAGCGCAAACTGGAGATGGGCCAGGAGGGGCACCGTTACTATGACCTGCAGCGCTGGGGCGACGTTGTGACCGAGCTTAGCAGAATCCTCTCCTTTGAAAAATCCATGCCATGGGGAAACTTGATTTACGGCAGGGCAATAGTTGGTCCGGAAGATGTTAACTTCCCCATCCCACAGCGGCAGATTGACCTCCATCAAGGCAGGCTGGTCCAAAACAGGTAAAGATAAATAACCTGTATTTTTTAATAGGGCTACGAATGGAGGAACCTGTTCACTTTCAAAAAGGCGCGTAATATCTGACTGTTCCTATTCCTTGATCCTGAATGACTTCCATGTATAGGTCCAAACCGGTTCCCAGGAGCCTCCTCACCCCTCCACATCAGTTTCCAAATGAAAACATCGGGTGTGGGAAACTCCACTTCTGAAAGCGCTACAGGATGATGATCGGCCGGAAAGTATCTTTCCATAACCATTTTATTCTCGGATACAAATTTCCCAATATCCACACCAATGGATTGACTTTCTCATGATGAATAATTTATTGGGTAGACTGATTATCATCGACTTCATATCTTCCCGAAGGTTTTGTGATATGCTTTAACTCACCGCGATCATCTGCCATGATATTCCCGTCCAAAGTGTTGTT
>JAHEEC010000012.1:0-50954 GCA_024640885.1 Bacteroidota bacterium
CGAGGGAGGCATTGAGCTGGAATTCAACCTGGTAAGATTCTTCAGGCTGGCAATCTACTCCAGCTACCGCTACACCACCGACATTATCATGGATAATGCTGCGGTGGATGCGCTGCGGGGCTGGAACTACGGGATGACCTTTAAGTTCGGAAGTTTCTAGGAAGCTCCTCAGGATCCGGCCCTGTCACGGCCCTCCCTGAGCCACCCCAGGTAACTCTGCACATCCAGGTCGGTGCCTTTGGGAGGGTTGACCACATTACCCGCTGCATCCATGATCACGTAGAGGGGAATGGTGTTGGTCTGGAAGTGCCGGATCTCGAAGTCCACGTTCTGCTGACCGATGGTCTTCTTCTCCTTGCCATCCACCTCCGAGGTGTACCACTCCGATTCGGGTAGCTTGGTGCGGTCGTCGGTATAGAGGGCCACGATCACAAAATCGTTCCTCAGGGTGCTGAGCACATCCGGATTGGACCAGACTGCGGCCTCCATCTTTTTGCAGTTGCTGCAGAAGTGTCCCTTGAAATCGATCAGCACCGGTTTCCCGGAAGCCTTTGCACAGGCCAGGCCCTCCTCAAGGTCATAAAATCCTGTGAGTCCGAAGGGCATGTGGAACAGCTCTGCATATTTGACCGGAGTACACTCCTCTGAGTAGGCCAGTGGTCCACCTGTTGCCATGGGAGAACCGCTGTGGACCGCCCGCTGGGTCAGGTCAATCCCACCGGGGGATTTGGGGGGCAGCAGGGGGGCAATGCCCTTCAGCTCGTACCCGAACAATCCCATGAAAAGGTAGACCACGAAAGTAAAGGAGGCCAGGCTCAGCAAGAGCCTGGGAACGCTCACGTGCTTGAGTTCACTGTCGTGGGCAAATTTGATCTTTCCCAGGAAGTAGGCCCCCAGCATGGAAAATAGGACGATCCATACGGCAAGGTAGAGCTCCCGGGTCAGTATTTTGTTGGATGGATCCAGTGCCAGCAGGAATTTCATGCTGAAGGCCAGGACGATGAATCCCAGCACCACTTTCACTGCATTGAGCCAGCCGCCCGATTTGGGCATGCCCTTCAGCCAGGATGGGAAGATTGCAAACAGGGTGAAGGGGATGGCAAAGGCCAGTGCAAACCCGAACATGCCCAGGATGGGCTTCAGGGCCAGTCCCCCTGCAGCCTCCACGAGCAGTGCCCCCACGATGGGCCCGGTGCAGGAGAAGGAGACCAGGACGGTGGTAAGGGCCATGAAAAAGGCACCCCCGAACCCGCCCCTGTCTGCGCGGCTGTCCGCCTTGTTCACCCAGCTGGAGGGCAGCACAAGCTCAAACATCCCGAAAAAGGAGAAGGAAAAGAGCACGAAGAGGGCAAAGAAGATCAGGTTGGGGATCCAGTGGGTACTGAGTGCATTGGCCGCATTGGGACCCACATTGGAGATGCTTACGATGACGCCCAGGGAGGTGTATATGGCCACGATGGAGATCCCGAAGACCAGTCCCCTCAGGAAACCCCTGCCCTTTTTATCACTTCCCTGCATGAAGAAACTGACGGTCATGGGGATCATGGGAAAAACGCAGGGCGTGAGGAGAGCCAGCAAACCCAATCCGAATGCCAGCCAGAAAAAGCCCCACAGGGAGCGCTCATCCTCAAGGGCCGGAACACCGGCAATGGAGGTTCCGCCCGAAGGGGCGGTGGTTAACAGGTCAGCCCCGCCGGTCACCGTGTCTGAAAGATCCTCGGCCCTGTCCACCAGCCCAAGCAGGGCAGGTGTGGATTCATCCCCCTCAAGTCCTGCTGCATCGGCAGCTGCTTCAGTGGTCATTGTGCCCACCTTACCACCTGCAGATACTGTAAAAGAGAAAGGTTCATACTTGGGAGGCAGGCAGGTATTGTCATCGCAAACCTGGAATTCGATCTCGCCGGTGATGGTGACAGGTCCGGTCCCGTGGAGCCTCACCTTCTGCCTCAGCTCAGCCTTCCTGGAGATGGTTCCCACCTCCATCTGGAAACCCTCGTCAAACTTCACTTTGGGTTTGGTCACCTCCACTATGCCACCCACCAGGGTGAATGCATCAGATTCGTTGAAAAGGGGTTTGGTGGCGATGGGGCCCCCATCGGGAAGGTATGCCGAATAGAGGTGCCAGGGGGGATCGATGCTGGCACTGAAGACCAGCTCCACCTCATTCTCACCTGAAGTTGCGTGTGAAAAAATCCATTTGACCGGGTCGGCTACCTGGGCATTGCCCTGCAGGACCATCCACAGGAGAAGTCCAAGTATTGAGATAAATCGGTTCATGGGAATCTATCTATGTTTATATTACAGTGTACATTCATCTTCACAGTGCAAAATTACACTGAAGATGCAACCCTGCAATGCTAAACAACAGATTGGTCGGAAAGTTCCCGGAGAAATTACAGAGCGTGCAGCAAAATTTGATCAGCGGCGCTTTCTCTGAAGCTCCTCCCCCTCCTCATTGTAGACGCAGTATTCCAGGAAGTGGAGCGATTCGGCCGGTTGGATCTTGATCTTGCAACCCAGCTCTTTTCTCCATTTCCGCTCTTCCGAGCTGAAACCCTTTTTCAGATAGCTGGCGATAAAGGGGTGAAGATCCAGCCGAAGCTTTGCAAGCTTATGTTCCTCGATCAGTACGGAGAGTTCATGCTTGACCAGTTCCGGGAAGAGGATGGCCGGCTGCACCTTGCCGCTTCCGTTGCAGGTGGGACAGTTCTCGGCCGTCTCGATATGCATTTCGGGCCTGACCCGCTGACGGGTGATCTGCATCAACCCGAATTTACTCAGGGGCAGGATGTTGTGCTTGGTCTTATCAGCCGACATGGCCTCTTTCATCCGGTCGTACACCTTCTGCTTGTGCTCATTCCTGTGCATGTCGATGAAGTCCACCACGATGATCCCTCCCATGTCGCGGAGCCTTAACTGCCTGGCGATCTCTTCTGCCGCCGAGAGGTTTACCTCCAGTGCATTGGTCTCCTGGTCGCTTCCCGACCTGGAACGGTTCCCGCTGTTCACGTCAATTACGTGCAGTGCCTCGGTATGTTCGATGATCAGGTAGGCACCCTGCTTGAAAGAGACGGTCTTCCCGAAGGAAGCCTTGATCTGTTTCACGATGCCCAGCTTATCAAAGATGGATTCCTTTCCGGAGTAAAATTTAACGATCTTCTCTTTTTCCGGGGCCACCTCCCTGATATAATCCTTGATTTCGCCATACACCGCCTCATCGCTGATATGGATGCCGTCGAATTTCATGTTGAGGTGGTCGCGAACCACGGCCGATTCACGGCTCAACTCGCTGATCACCAGTTTAGGCAGGTTCTTGGTGGTAAGTTGATCGAAGGCTTTTTCCCATTTTTTAACCAGGGAACGCAGTTCGGTATCCAGTTCAGCCACTTTTTTACCTTCTGCAACCGTGCGTACGATGATCCCGAAGTTCTGGGGTCTGATGGCCTGGAGCAGGTTCTTCAACCGGTCCTTTTCCTCCTGTGAGGATATTTTGGAAGAGACCGATATTTTATCGGCAAAGGGGATCAGGACGATGTTCCTTCCGGGGATGGAAATCTCGGAACTTAGCCTGGGGCCCTTGGTGGAAATGGGTTCCTTTGCGATCTGCACAAGGATATATTGCCCCTGCTTGAGAACCTCGTTGATCTTACCGTGCTTATTGATGTCGGGAAGACGCTTGAACTTACTAATGGGAATTGGCCTCCCTTTCCTCGATATGGCCTGCATCAGGTACCTGTTCATGGAACTGAACTGGGGACCCAGGTCAAGGTAATGAAGGAACGCATCCTTCTCATACCCCACATCGATGAAAGCAGCATTTAAACCGGGCATGATCTTTTTGATCCTTGCCAGGTAGATGTCTCCTACTGAAAACTGCTGCTTAAGTGATGATTCATTTAATTCAACGAGCTTACCATCTTCAAGTAGTGCAATCGAAACCCTCTCATTGGTGGAATTGATTACCAGTTCACTGCTCACTATACGCGCAATTTACGAAGATTAAGCTGAATATGTTAAACAGAAATAAACCTAAAGTCCATGGAGGAGCTTTAGGTTTAGATCGTTAAAGAGAAATCAGATGTCTATTTCCTCTTCTTATGTCTGTTCTTCCTCAAACGCTTCTTGCGTTTGTGGGTAGCCATCTTATGTCTTTTCCTTTTTTTTCCGCTAGGCATAATAAACTACTCTTTTACTTTACATTGGTTTTCACCTTGCTGACAAATGTTTTGGCAGGCTTGAAAGCAGGAATTGAATGCTCAGGAATAATGATGGTTGTATTCTTGGAAATGTTACGGGCAGTCTTCTTGGCCCTCTTCTTCACGATGAAACTTCCAAAACCCCTCAGGTATACGTTTTTGTCGCTACTGAGTGAATCTTTTACTGTCTCCATAAAAGCTTCAACTGTTTTCTGAACAGTCACCTTTTCTATTCCCGTGTTTTTGGAAATCTCGTTTACGATATCAGCTTTAGTCATTTTTAAAAAACCTTTAATTATCAATGATTTACATTAGTTCCCTACGATAGATTTGCAAATATAAATACTTTTGCGTGAATATGAAATTGATTTGGATTAATTTTTATTTTAGTGTGCTAAATATAAGTGAATTATAAAATATTGGCGGCGAAGGTAATGAAAATTGGCGGAATAATCCGGGAGTGGTATAAAAAAAATCGAAGGGAGCTTCCCTGGCGGTCGACAAGGGATCCATACCGCATCTGGCTCTCGGAGGTAATCCTGCAACAAACACGTGTGAATCAAGGTCTTAACTACTATATTGAGTTTCTAAATAGCTTCCCGGATGTGCATACGCTGGCCCTTGCCGGGGAGGATGAGGTGCTTAAAAAATGGCAGGGCCTGGGTTATTACAGCCGGGCCCGGAACCTGCACCAGGCAGCCAGGGATGTGGTAGCACATTTTGGAGGTACATTGCCCCGCACCTATGAGGGCCTGCTGACTCTGAAGGGGGTGGGCCGTTATACGGCCGCAGCCATCGCATCCATCTGTTTTGGAGAGCCCAGGGCCGTGGTGGATGGCAATGTTTCCAGGGTGATCGCAAGGTTGTTCGGGGTAGAGGAGCCCGTGAATACCGGTGCGGGTGCAAGAACCATAGAATCCCTGGCCATGGAGTTGCTCGACCGGGACGATCCGGGCAACCACAACCAGGCCATGATGGAATTCGGTGCCCTTCAGTGTGTTCCTGTTTCGCCGGATTGCGGAAATTGTCCCCTGCTGGATCATTGCGAGGCAGCCGGCAGCCAGAGGGTCGCCCAGCTGCCTGTGAAGATCCCCAGGCGGAGGCCGGTGGAGCGGTGGATGTATTTTTACATAATAATATATAAGGGGGAGACCATCCTTGTGAAACGGGGCACGGGGGATATATGGAAATCACTTTATCATTTCCCGGTGGTGGAATCGGATCTTCCCCTGGACCATGAAGGGCTTGAAGAACCCATCATCGTCAACGCAGGGATCCGGAAAATCTCTGATCCAATCCGCCACCAGCTTACCCACCGGACCATCATCGCCAGGTTCATCCATGTGGAACCCTTGGAATGGCCCCGGCCCCTTCCCGGGGGATGGATAAAAATTTCCCTGGAACAGCTTGACGATTTTCCAGTTCCCCGACTCATTAACCGTTACCTTGATCTAGTTAAAATTTAGTATCTTTGGGATGCAAAATTCAATCATGATTTATGTCGGTAAATAAAGTGATCCTGGTGGGGAATGTGGGAAAAGACCCTGAAACAAGGTATATTGACGAGTCAACCGCCATTACCAAATTCCCCCTTGCCACCAGCGAAACATACAAAAACAAGAGCGGTGAACGCGTTTCGACCACCGAATGGCACAATGTGGTGCTATGGAGGGGCCTTGCTCAGGTTGCTGAGAAATATGTAAAGAAGGGCACCCAGATCTACATTGAGGGACGGATCAAAACCCGCTCCTATGATGATGCAGACGGGAACAAGAAGTACATCACCGAGATCGTGGGCGATCAGATGCAATTGCTGGGCAGAAAACCCGATGAGGGGTCCGACGCGGGCTACCAGGGCGGGGCAACCAGGGAAGAGCAAGGGGCACAAAGATCCGGTGCGACCGGCCAGTCACCTGCTGCAACCCGGGGAGATACCGGCGCGTCCGGTGGCCAGGGAGCTTCCCGGGCACCCTCTGCTGACCAGGGTTCTTCTGACCTCCAGGACGATCCTTTTGATGCCGGGGACAACGGCCCGGATGATCTGCCCTTCTGATTCATTCGTTAACCATTAACCCCAGATTTGGAACCGGCGTTATTAACCATTTTTATTTCGGGTGTGCTGATGCCCATCACCACAGGTGCCGTCATTGGGATCGTTGTGGTGGTGCTTTTGCTCTTCTGTTCAGCCATGATCTCCGGCTCGGAGGTGGCCTTTTTCAGCATGGGCCCTCAACACATCAATGACCTGAAAGAACAGCCACAGGGCAAGGAGCTCCTTGTGCTCAAACTCCTGGAGAAACCGGACAGGCTCCTGGCAAGCATACTCATCTCCAATAACTTTGTCAACGTGGGAATCGTAATCATCGCTTCCTTTGTGACAGATACCCTCTTTAATTTTTCAGAATCGCCGATCCTTGGATTTCTGATCCAGGTGCTGGTGATCACCTTCCTCCTGCTGCTGTTTGGTGAGATCATCCCGAAAGTTTATGCCAACAGGTTTGCAACCAGTTTTGCAAGGCGGATGGCTTTTCCCCTGACGCTGATTGACAAAGCCTTTCAGCCACTCATCTTTATCCTGGTCCGTTCCACCCGGCTTGTGAACCGCAGACTGGCAGGGAGGGTAAAGAACATCTCCATGGATGACCTGTCAGAGGCCCTTGACCTGACCACAGATGTGGTGCAAAATGAAAAAGAGATGCTGGAGGGGATTGTCCGGTTCAGCAACCTGGAGGCCTCCGAGATCATGAAACCCCGGACCGACGTGACCGCCGTGGAGTTGAATACCGATCTGAAATCCCTGACCCAAATAATCATCGAGTCGGGTTACTCAAGGATCCCGGTGTATGAAGGGACCTTCGACAAGCTGAAAGGCATCCTTTACGTGAAAGACCTGCTTCCGCACCTGAATCAGAAAGAGAAATTCAACTGGCAGCAACTCATCCGGGAGCCCTTCTTCGTCCCGGAGACTAAAAAGATCAATGACCTGCTGAAGGAGTTCCAGGAGAAAAAGATCCACGTGGCCATTGTGGTGGATGAGTACGGAGGCACTGAGGGGATCGTCACCATGGAAGATATCCTGGAGGAGGTGGTGGGAGAGATCACGGATGAATCGGATGGCGCTGAGACGTTTTACCGGCGCATTGATGCCCTCACCACCATATTTGCCGGGAAAACCCTGCTCAACGACTTTTACAAGATCACCGGGCTGGCGGACGGATATTTCGATGATGTGAAAGGGGATGCGGAGACAGTGGCCGGGCTTATCCTAGAACTGAAAGGCGGATTTCCCCGCGTGAATGACATCCTGCCCTGCATGGGGATCGAATTTACCGTAATGGGAATGGATAAAAGGAGGATCAAGGAGGTAAAAGTCTACCTTGCCGATCCACAGTAAACCACATCACTGAAATGACCCGCCCCAGGAACATATGGCTGATGATTTGGTTGATCGCGGTGATGGCCTGTGACCGTTCCTACACTCCAAAACCGGCCGGCTATATGCGGATCGATTATCCCGAGAAGTCCTACAGGCTTTATGATGCACAGGGCCCGTACCAGTTCGAGATCCCCGAATATGCGGTGGTGCAGGTGGACAGCAGCCGGGGGAACGATGCCGGATGGCTCAATGTGGTGATCCCCCCCCTGAACGGAACGATCCACCTGAGCTACAAGCCGGTGAACGGTAACCTGGAAGAGTACATAGCCGACTGCCGGACCCTGGTGTACAAGCACACGGTCAAGGCCGACGGGATCGAGGAATCGCCATTTATACACAGGGAAAAGAACCAATTCGGCATGGTTTACGACCTGCAGGGTGATGTGGCTTCTGCGGTCCAGTTCTTTGTCACCGACAGCACCCATCATTTCCTGAGGGGCTCTCTTTACTTTAACACTTCTCCCAACCGTGATTCGCTCAATCCGGTCATAGAATTTTTGAGGGAGGATATCATTCACATGATCGAAACCACGGCATGGAATTATTAATCAAATTAGTTTATTAACTTAGTCCCCCCTTAAACGGGGGATTCGAAAAGAGATATCGTGGGAGTATTTTTGAAAACAGAAATATTGCCTGATTGCCATCTGGGTGTGTGGGAGATAACGGAGGATTTCGATTCGCTGTACAGCATGGTTGACCTGGCCACCGTGGAGAAGACCAAGCTGGACAGCTTCAAAAACATCAGCAGAAAGGTAGAATGGCTCAGTGTTCGCGCGCTTGTCAAGAATATGCTTGGCAAGGATACCCGGATTCTTTATAATTCAGAGAACAAACCCTTTGTCAGGGGCAATACCCACAACATCAGCATCTCACACTCTAAAAATCTCACTGCCGTCCTGATCAGCACCGACAAGAGGGTGGGAATCGACCTGGAGTATATGTCCGGAAAGATCGGCAAGGTGGCCGATAAATTCATCAACGACAAGGAGCGCATCACCACCGATCCGACCCTGAAAAAGTATCACCTTTACCTGCACTGGTGCGCCAAGGAGGCCATGTATAAGATCTGCGACAAGCAGGATATCAACTTCCGGGACGGACTCACCATCTCACGATTCAGTCCCGATGAACATGGTTTTATGCTGGGGCATGCCGTCAACGGAAGCGGTGAGGAGGATTTTGAACTTGAATACCTGCAACACGATAACTATGCACTCGTCTGGTGCGTGAAGGAATGACCGGTTTTTACGAACAGCTGCATGACAGGAGCAGGAAGCGTTTTGCCCTGCTGGTTGACCCTGACAAATACGATGACAGGGCCCTGGAGGTGCTCATCAGGCATATCAACCAGGATCAGCCGGACCTGTTGCTTGTGGGCGGCAGCATCCTGTTCAATCCCATCGAGATCACCATCACCGCCCTGAAGCTGGGCACCAGGCTCCCCGTATTCATTTTCCCGGGCAATGCGATACAACTATCGGACCGGGCCGACGGGATCCTGTTCCTCTCGCTGATCTCGGGCCGCAATCCTGAATTCCTTATCGGGAACCATGTGCTGGCTGCTCCCCACCTGAACAGGTCGGGGATTGAGGTGATCCCCACTGGATACATGCTCATCGAAAACGGCCGCTCCACTTCGGTGGAGTACATGAGCCATACCAGCCCCATCCCGGCCGGGAAAACCGAAATCGCCGTGGCCACAGCCATGGCCGGTGAGATGCTGGGTTTAAAGGCCATATACCTTGAGGCTGGCAGCGGGGCCGCCCATCCGGTGGGTCTGGAGATGATCGGGGCCATCCGGAAAAATATCTCCCTCCCCCTGATCGTTGGCGGGGGCGTCAATTCGGCAGAGACCGCCGAGGAGCTTTACAATGCCGGGGCCGATATGGTGGTGGTGGGTACCATTTTTGAAAAGGAACCGGGACGGGTGAGGGATTTTTGCGCCCTCAGGGATAAACTGAACCGGAAATAATTACTTCACCAGATCGGAGATCACGGTCCCCGATGCATCCTCAGGCATTGAGATCCCCAGAAAATAGGCCAGTGATGCTGCAATATCGGCCGGTGAAACCTCCTGGGGAATGGTCACCCGGCTCACCTTCCAACCGTAAAAGATCAGGGGTACGTGCCTTCCATATTTGAAGTCGGAGAACCCGTTCCTTTCCACGCTGCTGTGTTCCACCCATCCGGGGGTCAGGTAGATGATCACATCGCCTGACCGTTTCTGGTAATAGCTGTTCTGGATCCTTTCATACACCCCCTCGGTGAAGCTGTTTTGTTGCAACACATATGCCTGGAGGGCATTGGACACCCCTTCCATCTGGACCATGAACCTGGCCACCCGGTCCTGCACCTCTTCCAGGGACAACCTGGAATCTTCGATAAGCTGGTGGTTCAGGTAGATCTGCTGTGCGTAATAGAAAGTCACCCAGTCACCCTGCCCGTAAATGGCATTCAGGTAGGACTTGAGCAGGGAGATGCTGGTGCGGTAGTTAAAAAAACCCGCCGGGATCCGGCTCTCCTCCAGGTACCGGGGATCATCGGCCAGTGCATTTTCGGCGGTGAGGTAGATCAGCACATTTTCTAGTCCCAGGTAGTCATCCAGGAACTCCAGCAGGTGGGCCACATCCTGGTCAAGCCGCAGGTAGGTATCCTGCATCTCCACCGACCATGTACTGTATTTATCAGCCAGGTACCTGGTGGCATTGAACCCGATATGGATCATGTCACTGACCCCCCGCTTGCCCAGCTCCTCGTTGACAATGGCAGCGATGGCCAGGTCCTTGGTATAGGTGTTCCCCCAGGGGGTCGACATGAGCACCGAGTAATCCTTCTCGGTGCGGTTCCTGGTGCTGATCCGGGCAAGGTCATAAGGAAAAGTGATCTGTCCACCGAATCCGGTCTCGTATGGATTGTTATCCAGCATGCTCTCCCCGTACTCGGAGATGGGCAACAGGGTTTCCCACATCCGGTTCAGGTAGACATCCCTGTAGTTCTTTGCATTGAAATCGATGACCCACTTTGGCAGGGAATCCACATAATAACTGCTGGTGATCCAGGAAGCGGAGGCCGGATCGATCCAGTAAGCCGCGGAGGCCGTGTGTCCGGCCATGAGTACGGCGGCCTGGGGATCCATGGATACCCCGATTGATTTTGAGTTGAAGCGGCTGATGACCCTCAGTTCGTCAGAGATGGTACGGCTTTGAAGTGCGCCGGGTGAAAAGGCACCGGCTCCATAGGCACCCCCTATGGTGGACTGCTTGGAATCCTCCAGGTTGTAAACCACCTTGTTGGACAGCCTTTCGTACCAGTAATCGGAGACAATGCCGTGGGCGCTTGGCCTGGCCCCGGTGGCGATGGTGGCATAGCCCACCGAAGGCTCCGTGATCAGGAAGCTGTACCTGGCATTCTTGCAGTTGGCCCCTGTGGAGGCCATCCTCCGGAATCCTTTCTCCCCGAACTTGTCCCAGTAAACCGTAAGGTAATCAGACCTCATGCCCGATACGGTGATACCCACCACCAGCTTGGGCTTCTGGGCAGGGATTTTCTGACCCGAAACCGAAAGTGCTGCGGTCAGCAACACCGGCATAAAAAACAGGCTACTCCTCCTCATCATCCTATTCTCCTTTCATCCGGGCACCATGCCCAGCATTGATAACACCTGAACATATACATTCTCACCATTGAATCCCAGCTTCTCATCCAGCACCTTGTAGGGTGCAGAATAGCCGAAGCTCTCCAGCCCGAAAACCTTTCCCTTCTCTCCCACCAGGCCCTGCAGGGTCACCGGCAGGCCCGCCGTCATTCCAAAGAGCGGGATGCCGGATGGGATCACCTTCTCCTGGTACTCCCGGGGCTGGTCCCTGAAAATTCCTTCGGAGATGACCGACACGACCCTCACCCTGAGCCTCTTCCTCTCCCGGAGCAGGTCGGCCCCGGCCAGCAACGTGGATACCTCCGACCCGGAGGCCAGCATCACCACCTGCGGGGTGCCCTCACAATCCCTGGCCACGTAGGCCCCCTTCTCCGCCTGGAGGGCATCAGTGTACCTGTCAGAACCGGGCAGGGCAGGTACATCGGGGATCCCCTGTCTTGAGAGGATCAGTGCAGTGGGGGTGGAACGGTTCTCCAGGGCCATCTTCCAGGCCACCGTGGTCTCGGCCGCATCGGCGGGGCGAAGCACCATCATGGAACGTTGTCCATGGTGGTTCTTCAGGTGCTCAAGCAACCTGATCTGTGCCTCCTGTTCCACCGGCTGGTGGGTGGGCCCGTCCTCTCCCACCCGGAAGGCATCATGGGTCCACACATATTTTACGGGCAGTTGCATGAGGGCCGCCATGCGTGCAGCGGGTTTCATGTAATCACTGAAAACGAAGAATGTCCCGATCACGGGGATCACCCCCCCGTGGAGGGCCATTCCGTTGGCCATGGCTGCCATGGTGAGCTCGCTTACCCCTGCCTGAAGGAATGAACCACTGAAATCACCCCGGGTAAAGGCAGAGGTCCTCTTCAGGTAGCCATCGGTCTTGTCGCTGTTGGAGAGGTCTGCCGAGGCTACAATCAGGTTCTCCACCTTCCCTGCCAGGCTGGCCAGTACGGTACCCGAAGCACCCCTGGTGGGGGCACCCTCTTTCTGTACAATGGACTTAAAATCGATCTCCGGCATCTCCCCGTCCAGGAACTGCCTGAGTTTGCCCGCCAGCACGGGATTGGCCTTTTCCCACCGGGCCTGGGAAGCTCTCTTCTCTGCAACCTGCCGGCGTTTTTCTTCAAGCACTTTCTGATAGGCCTCTTTCACCTCCGGGAAGATCACGAATGGGTTCTCCGGGTCCCCCCCCAGGTTTGCGATGGACTTTTCGAAGGATGCCCCGGCCTCTGAAAGGGGCATGCCGTGGGTGGAGGTCTGTCCCTCGAAACTCCTTCCCTCACCGTCCAACGCACCCTTACCCATGGTGGTCTTCCCGATGATCAGGGTGGGCCGGTGCTTCTCCTTAAGTGCTGACTGCAGGGCATCGTGGATCTGCACAGGATCGTTGCCTTTGATGGTGATCACGTGCCAGTTCCAGGCCTCATATTTTTTGGCCGTATCCTCGGCGGTCACAGCCTCGGTGCGGGTGGAGAGCTGGATATCATTTGAATCGTAGAACATCACCAGGTTCGAGAGTCCAAGGAAGCCTGCAACGCGCCCCGCGCCCTGGGAGATCTCCTCCTGAACACCTCCGTCGGAGATAAATGCATAGGTATGATGCGACATCCACTCCCCGAACCGGGCCACCAGGAACCGTTCGGCAATGGCCGCCCCCACGGCCATGGTATGGCCCTGTCCCAGGGGTCCCGAGGTATTTTCCACTCCCCTGGAGACTTCCACTTCGGGGTGACCCGGAGTGGGACTTCCCCACTGGCGGAACTGGGCCAGCTCATCCATGGAATAATTACCCGTGAGCGCAAGAATGCCGTAGAGCATGGGTGACATATGCCCCGGATCCAGGAAAAACCTGTCACGCATGGGCCACTCCATATGGTCGGGGTCAAACTGAAGGAATTTGGAAAAGAGCACCTCCACGAAATCAGCACCCCCCATGGCCCCTCCCGGGTGCCCCGATTTGGCCTTCTCGACCATGGATGCGGAGAGGATGCGGATGTTATCGGCTGCTCGTGTGTGAATCTTTTGTTCCATGCTGCTGTTTTTTTCAGTGAAATTGGGCGTTTCGTTAAAAAACGAAGTCCAAAATTACCCATTAATATTTAATAACCTCTCCGGGCACCTACTTCTTTTTTCTTAATTTTGAACCAAATTTTACACAATATGGCACTGAAATGCGGGATCATAGGGGTGGCCAACGTGGGCAAATCCACCCTCTTCAACTGTATGTCCAATACCAGGGTGGAGACCTCAAGCTTCGCATTCACCTCCAGCAAGTCAAACATGGGAGTGGTGAACGTGCCAGACCCCAGGCTTTACAACCTTGAGAATTTCCAGCCCACCGAAAGGGTGGTCCCGGCCACCGTGGAGATCGTCGATATCCCGGGACTCACCAGGGGCGCAAGCCAGGGTGAAGGGGTGGGCAACAAGTTCCTGTCGGATATCCGCAATACCGATGCCCTGATCCAGGTGCTGCGTTGCTTCGATGATGAGCAGCTACCCCATATTGAAGGCTCGGTGAACCCGGTCAGGGACATTGAGACCATCAACCTGGAGTTGCAGGTGAAGGACCTGGAATCGGTGGAAAAGAGACTGGAACGCCTGGCAAAGACCGCCAAGTCGGGGGACAAGGATGCCAGAAAGGGCATGGAGGTACTGGAGCGCTACAGGGCCCACCTGGAGGAGCTTCAGAATGCCCGCACCCTGGAGGTGAGCGCCTCGGACCGGAAGTTCGTGGAGGACCTTTTCCTGCTCACAAACATTCCGGTCATGTACGTGTGCAACGTGGAGGATGAAGCCGCCCTCACCGGGAACGCTTACGTGGACCAGGTGAAGGAGTTCCTGGCAGGGGAGGATACGGAGATCCTGGTGCTGGCCGCCCGGCTGGAATCAGAGATTGCCGAACTGGAGAGCGAGTCGGACCGGAAGGAGTTCCTCTCGGATGCGGGATTGGAGGAACCGGGCGTCAACAAACTGATCCGATCGGCCTACTCCATGCTCAACCTGATCTCTTTCTTTACGGTGGGGCCCAAGGAGATCAGGGCCTGGACCATCCGCAAAGGGGCCATGGCCCCTGAAGCTGCCGGGGCTATTCACTCCGACCTGCAAAGGGGATTCATCCGCGCCGAAGTGATGAAATACCAAGATTTTATTACCCTGGGGTCGGAACAGGCCTGCAAGGACAAGGGCAAGCTCTCGGTGGAAGGAAAAAATTATGAGGTCCGGGATGCTGACATCCTGCACATCCGTTTTAACGTCTGATGATGAGGAGGGGTGCACAGATGCGGCCCTTCCCGGTCACCCGTCCGGTTTCACAGGCCTGGCAAGCCACATGGAGAAGATGGCCCGCCCTGCTGGCCTGCCTTCTGCTCCTGAACCCGCTGAACGCACAATGGCGGGAGATGCTGTTCGATGACGGCGACATGGCCCGGGACCTGCCCGAGGCACTTACCTTCCAGAAATACCCCACCTACGACCAGTACCTGGAGATGATGCAACAGTTCGCCGCTCAATACCCCGGGATCTGCAGGCTCGACACCTTTGGTACTTCGGAGGAGGGACGGCTGCTGCTGGCCCTGAAGATCAGCGACCACGTGGAGGCGGATGAACCTGAGGCCCGGTTCCTGTATACCTCCAGCATTCATGGTGATGAGCTGGTGGGGTTCCCGTTGCTGCTGCGCCTTGCCAGCCTCCTGCTTGAAGGGTACGGGAATGACGCCGAGATCACCGGCCTGGTGGACACCCTCTCCATCTGGATCAATCCCCTGGCCAATCCCGATGGAAGTTTCTCGGCCGATAGCGGACAATCACTGAAAAATTCAGTCCGGACCACTGTAAAGGGCATCGACCTGAACCGGAATTTTCCGGATCCCGGGAGGGGGCAACCCGATGACACCACGGGAAGGGCCCTGGAGAACAGGTACATGATGCAGTTCCTGAAGGGCCACGGATTCACCCTGGCGGCAAACCTTCACGGGGGAGATGAGGTGGTGAACTACCCCTGGGACCACGCTTCGGACCTTCACGCAGATGACCAGTGGTACCGGTTTATTTCCAGGGAGTACGCCGATGAAGCCATGGCCGTGGATCCCGATTATATGTTTGGATGGCCCGATGACGGGATCACCAACGGGGCTGAGTGGTTTATCGTAAGGGGAGGAAGGCAGGATTATGTGAACTTCTACCTGGAGGGGCGGGAAGTGACCCTGGAGCTCTCCCTTGAAAAGCAGCTCCCCGCCTCCCGGCTGGAGGAATACTGGAACATCAACCGGAGATCCCTGCTGAACTTCATGGCACAATGCAGTTACGGGATCCGCGGGCGGGTCACCGACCTGGAGAGCGGCGAGCCGGTGGCGGCGAAAATCCAGCTGCCAGGTCACGATGCCCCCTATTCGGTGGTCCACAGCAGAGCCATGCATGGTGACTTCTACCGCCTGATCAAAGAGGGCGTCTACGACCTGGTCGCCTCGGCGCCCGGGTACCTCAGCGACACCCTCCCCGGGGTGGAGGTGACCGATTACAGCGCCACCTGGCTGGATATCAGGCTGGAGCGGGATCCCTTTGCGGGAACAGCTCCCGCGACCAAAGCACCCGGGTTCAGGCTCTATCCCAATCCTGCGGGAGGGATGATCTTCCTGGAACCTGAAGAACTGCCGGCCAGGGCGCTTGAGATCCGGGTTTACTCCGTACAGGGACAACTGCTCTTGCATGAAAGGGTCCAATATGCAGGTGAGGCGATCCCCCTGCACCTGGGGGACCTTCCCGGGGGATTCTGCATCCTCCGGGTCTCCTCTGAAGGGAGCTCCACCCTGCTTCCGTTTATCCACTTCTAGCTCTGCTTTGGCGGGAATGCAACCAGGGCTCACCTGAAGGGATCCTGCTCCTTATGTTTGTAACTTGAGATCCAACTTGGTGTGAATTTTGTACTTTTAGCTGAGCATCAGCGTTATGTATAAGATCATGGTTTCCCGGGGTAACGGGATCAAAAATTTGGAAGCCACCGGCCCGGAGAATAAGCTGAAAGAAACTGAAGTAAAATTACCTGGAAAATGAATAGCGATTGCAGAAGAACCCTGAACCCCACCGTGCGCACCCCTGCCCGAATCCAAAACTTCCTCGTGGCGGTCATCTGCATTTTGGGCCTGCTGGGATTTTCCGCCCCTGTCAGTTCCCAGCAGGTGACCACCGCCACAGGATATGAACCCAAATCGAGGATCCTCTTTATTTTCGACGCTTCCAACAGCATGGCAGGACAGTGGGACGGAGCCCGGAAGATTGACATTGCCAGGGAGATCCTCTTCGAGATGGTGGACAGCCTTGAGGAGATGTCCAATGTGGAGATGGCCCTGCGGGTGTACGGGCACCAGAGCCCGGTCCCTCCCCAGGATTGTTCGGACACCAAGCTGGAGGTCCCCTTCGGGCCCAACAACGCCTCCCGCATCCGACAGAAGCTTCGCTTCATCAATCCCAAGGGAACCACACCCATCGCCCGTTCACTGGAACTGGCCCCCGATGATTTCCCTCCCTGCGGGAACTGCAGGAACATCATCCTTTTGATCACCGATGGTGTGGAGGCCTGTGACGGGGATCCATGCCTGGTCTCCACCCGGCTCCAGAAAAAGGGGATCATCCTGAGGCCTTTTGTCATTGGCATAGGGAACGATCCCGGCTTCAGGCAAACCTTCAACTGCATCGGGGAGTATTATGATGCGCCCAGCAAGAAAGAGTTCAGGGAAGCCCTCAAAGTGGTCATCACCCAGGCACTCAATGCCACCAGTGCACAGGTGAACCTCCTTGACACCGATCACCGCCCCACGGAGACCAATGCCAATGTGGTCTTTTATGACCGATATTCGGGGGTGATCCGCTATAACATGATCCACACCATCAACAGCAGGGGCAATCCGGACACACTTTCGCTGGATCATATGAGCACTTACAATGTGGTGGCCCAGACCATTCCGCCGGTCCAGGTTGACAGTGTGAAGCTGGTCACCGGGCGCCACAACATCATAGGGATCGATGCGCCCCAGGGGTACCTGCTTGTGCGAACAAGCAGGGGAAGCGCCTACGACAGTGAAAAGATCCTTGTGAAAAAGGCTGGCCAACCCAGGACCATCAATATCCAGGAGATGGGGAATGTGGGCAAATATATCGTAGGCTCGTACGACCTGGAGATCCCCATCTACCCACTGATGCTGGTGGAGAATGTGGAGATCCTCCAGAGTTACACCACCACCGTGGAGATCCCGGCACCCGGGTATGTCACGTTCAGTGCCCAGCAACCGGGGTCAGGTGCACTTTACCAGATGACAGCTGAAGGGGATCAGCAATGGGTCATGAACCTCATGGAAAACATGAAAAGCCAGGGATACTATCTCCAGCCGGGAAGTTACCGGGTGGTTTTCAGGAGGGGTGACTTTAAATCCACATCTTTCAATGTGGTACGGGATTTCAAGGTGGACCAGGGGTCCGCCGAGAATATTCAATTCTATTAAACCTTTGGGGGAGCAGTCGGTCTAATCAACAAACCTTGCAGGAAGATGCCGGAATGGGATGACAGGGAGATCATCGAAGCAGTAAAGATCCCGGGACAGGAGGAAATTGCGTTTAACAAGCTTTTGCAAACCTACCAGGAGCGGTTGTACTGGCACATCCGTAAAATAGTGATCAGTCACGACGATGCCGACGATGTACTCCAGAACACCATGATCAAGGTGTGGAGGTCCCTGCCAGAGTTCCGTGCCGATTCCGGCCTGTACACATGGCTCTACCGGATCGCCACCAATGAATCACTCTCGTTCCTCAAGCAAAAGAAGAGACGCACCGTGGTTGCCTGGGAGGATGTGGAGCATATGATGGCCGAAACCCTTGAATCGGATCCCTGGTTCAACGGGGATGAGATCCAGCTGAAATTGCAGAAAGCCATTATAAAACTTCCTGAAAAACAGAGAATTGTATTTAATATGAAATATTTTGACCAGTTGAAATACGAGGATATGTCAGAGATCCTGGAGACCTCTGTGGGGGCCCTGAAGGCCTCCTTTCATCATGCAGTAAAAAAAATTGAGGCCATGCTGGGTGATGATTAAACCTTTTAAAATCATAAAGGTCTAACCAATAAGTTTATAGTATGAAAAAGCACCATGAACCACCGGATCTGCAGCAGGAAAGGCTGAAACAACACCCCTTCGGGGTGCCGGATGGCTATTTTGAAAGCTTTTCGGAAAGGTTGCAGATGAGGATCCGGCAGGAAGAAGGATCCGCAAAACCGGTCCGCCGCCTGGTCGGCTCCACACGTTTCAGGCTTGCCATTGCTGCGGGCCTGCTGGGAGCTGCACTGATCAGTTATTCCATCGTCAGGTTTGCAACGCAGGGCAATAGTGCACAGGGTGGTTATCCCGATACGGCACTGCTTGAGCAGATGAATGTGATCGACGATGATGTGTACTTTCTGGGACTGATGGAGTCCGATATCGATGAGGAATTGGACGAAGATGAGGCCTTTGCCACACAGGCAATCGATTACCTGGCCGTCAATGATGTGGATATGGTTCTTTTATTTGAATAAGAAAAAGAGATTTGATCATGAAAATAAAATTCACCCGAACGATTGCTTTTTTGGTCTGCCTGGCCGGTGCCTCATGGATGTTGCCCCTGGTGGCCCAGACCGATGAGCAGATTGAACGTTTCAATAAGGAACGGGAGGTCTATTACAACGAGAATCTGCAACTCACCGATTCGGAGATCAAGGCCTTCTGGCCCCTGTACAATGATTTCAACAACCGGAAGATGAAACTCATGGAAGATGAACGAAGCACTTTCGTCTATGCACAGAAGAACGCCAACAATCTTTCCGATAAGGAGATCACCGAGTCCCTGGACAAGATCAGGAAACTGAAGGAGGACCAGCTCAGACTGGAAACCGAATATTACCAGATTAAATTTCCAAAGGTGCTGCCCCCGAAAAAGGTACTGAACCTCTACAAGGTGGAGTGGGATTTCCGGCGCCACCTCCTCAGGAAGCTGAGGGAACAGGGCCGTGAGGGCCGCACCGAGGATGGTGGAGCAGGTGGGGGAAACGGACCCCATCCCCTTCCACATGAGCCCATGTTCTGAGGAACCCGGGGGTTAACCAGACCCCTCCCTTTTACCGCATATCTTCCGGGGAGTAGTCCCTGATGACCAGCAGGTCGTCTGGAAGATCCAGCTTCACATCCCGGAGAAACTGAACACTGGCTTCTATGTCATGGTACATCACCTTGTCATTCTCCACAAAAGAGACCCGTTCCCGGTAAGCCGCCATCAGCTTCTCCAGGTACGGACTGGTGCGGGAGGGTCGCCTGAATTCCAGGGCCTGGGCTGCATTGTATAGCTCAATGGCCAGGATGCGTTCCAGGTTGAGCATCACCTGGTAGGCCTTGGTGGCCGCATTGGCACCCATGCTCACATGGTCCTCCTGTCCCTGGGATGATTCAATGGAATCCACCGAAGAGGGGGTGCAAAGCTGCTTGTTATGGCTCACCATGGAGGCAGCGGTGTACTGGGGGATCATGAAACCGGAGTTGAGTCCAGGGTTAGCCACCAGGAAAGGGGGCAGGCCCCTGGTTCCTGAGAGCAGCTGGTAGGTACGCCTCTCGGAGATATTTCCAAGTTCACTCAGGGCTATGGCCAGGTTATCCAGGGCCAGTGCCAGGGGTTGTCCATGGAAGTTCCCCGCCGAGATGATCAGGTCCTCCTCAGGGAAGATGGTGGGATTGTCGGTCACTGAATTGATCTCGTTCCTGAAGACATAGGCCACATAGTTGATGGAGTCCTTGGAGGCCCCGTGGACCTGAGGGATGCACCTGAAAGAATATGGATCCTGCACGTGTGCCTTGTCCCTGGAGATGAGCCCGCTTCCCTCCAGCAGCCACCGGATCCTTCTGGCGGTGACGATCTGTCCCTGGTGCGGCCGGATCTGCTGCACCAGTTCATGGAAAGGCTCAATCCGCCCGTCAAAGGCATCCAGTGAAAGGGCGCCGATCACGTCGGCAAGCCTGGAGAGTTTGAACACCCGCATGCAGAGGTAAACACCATAAGCGCTCATGAACTGGGTGCCATTGAGCAGGGCCAGCCCCTCCTTGGACTGCAATTCAATGGGCTCCCACCCCATCTTGCCCAGCGCTTCAGCAGCCTTCATCCTCACCCCCTTCATCACCACATCCCCCATCCCCAGCAGGGGAAGGCTCATGTGGGCCAGGGGTGCCAGGTCGCCCGAGGCCCCCAGGGAACCATAGGTGTAGACCACCGGAAGGATATCGTGGTTATAGAGGTCGGCAAGGCGCTGTACCGTGGAGAGCTGCACGCCAGAATTGCCATAGGAGAGGGACTGGATCTTCAACAGAAGCATGAGCCGGGTGATCTCCCCGGGCACTTCATCCCCCACCCCGCATGCATGGGACATGACCAGGTTCTTTTGCAACAGGCCCAGGTTATCCCTGGAAATGACCGTATCACAAAGGGACCCGAATCCCGTATTGATCCCGTAAAGGATCCCATCCTCCTTTTCCAGCCTTTGGTCCAGGTAATTCCTGCAGGCGATGATCTTCCCTGTGACTTCATCTGAGAGGACCACCTTCTGCTGTGTATCAATTATTTCCTGAAATTTCTTCCATCCGATCTCACGGGTGGTGACCAGGTGTGCCTTTTCCATTATCCTGCTGTTTTGGGAAATCAATTACAGAAAAAAAAATGAACCGGGAGAGGTTTCTGAAATGTTTTAAGACAGACGCCTGATAAGCGCTTCCGTGGTGAGGCGCTCCTGGGTCCCGGTCTCCATCTCCTTGAGGGTCACCAGGCCCTCTTTCATCTCCTGGGCCCCCACAAGTGCCACGAAGGGGATCCCCCGTGTGTGGGCATAGCTCATCTGCTTTTTCATCTTTGCTTCATCGGGGTAGAGCTCGGTTGCGATCCCGGCGGACCTCAGCTGACGAAGGATGGGGAAGATATACCTGGCCTCCTCCTGACCGAAATTCACGAAGAGCAGCCGCGTATCCATATGGTCACGCCGGGGAAAACGCTCCAGCTGCAACAACACATCATAGATGCGGTCTGCTCCGAAGGAGACCCCGACACCCGACACCCCTTCCAGTCCGAAGATCCCTGTGAGATCGTCGTACCGGCCACCGCCGCAGACACTTCCCATGGGCACCTCGGCCGATTTCACCTCGAAAATGGTACCCGTGTAGTAATTGAGCCCCCTGGCCAGGGTCAGATCGAGTTCAACCTCCGCCTCCACAGGATCCGATCCCAGGTAAGCGTATAGTTGCCTGATCTCGGTGATCCCTTCCATGCCAATGGGGGAACCCTCAAGGTACCCTTCCAGGAATTCCAGCTTTGCCCGGGTGTCGCCCATCATTTCAAGCACCGGTCCAAGTTTTTGAAGTGAATCCCTCTTTAGTCCCTTTTCCTCCAGCTCCTGCATCACCTTTTCCAATCCCATCTTTTCCAGCTTGTCAATGGCCACGGCAATATCGATCATCCTCCCGGCCTCCCCGATCACCTCTACGATCCCTGCGAGCACTTTGCGGTTGTTCAAACGGATCACCACCTTCAGGTCAAGGGCCCCGAAGACCTGGTCCATGATCCGGATCAGTTCGAATTCATTGAGCAGGGAATCGCTCCCGATCACATCCACATCACACTGGTAAAATTCCCTGTAACGCCCACGCTGTGGCCGGTCGGCCCTCCATACGGGTTGGATCTGGTAGCGTTTGAAGGGAAAAGAGATCTCGTTGCGGTGCTGCACCACGAAACGGGCAAAGGGAACCGTCAGGTCATACCTGAGCCCCTTTTCAGAGATCATGGTCCCCAGCCTGGCGGCAGGGATCGAACCCCATTCTTCCTGGGTGAGCCCGCCCCTGAAATCTCCTGAATTCAGGATCTTGAACAGGAGCTTGTCCCCCTCCTCTCCATACTTTCCCATGAGGGAGGAGAGGTTTTCCATGGCCGGGGTCTCAATGGGAAGGTAGCCATAGGTCCGGAAGATCTTCCTGATGGTGTCGAAAATAAAGTTCCGCCTGGTCATCTCCAGGGGGGTGAAATCCCGGGTTCCTTTGGGAATGGATGGTTTGTCTGCCATGGAGTATTTCGCTTCTATTGACGGGCCTTGGCCAGTTTTTCAAAATCACTTTCCAGGAACGCGTCCGGGTTTTTGCCGGTAACTTTATGGTAATCGAAGTAATAGAATTTGGCGTTGGCGGTGCCGATCAGGATCTTATACACCCTGGCATTCATTTTTTTGCCTTCGGGTCCCACTTTGTGCAGGAAAACCGCATCCTGGTCACCTGCCATGATCAGTTCCTTGATCCGATCGGGATCGACGATCTTCACCTCGTAAGGGTAGACCGCCCTGATCCTGGCTTCGGTGGAGACCTCCTTCTCCAGCTCATCCTCCACCAGGTAGAGGGTTTTGCCTTTCATGTCGGCCATGTTGTCATTGTAATGTTTGTAGACATTCTGGGAGACCATTTCGGGATTGGCGGTGATGAGCCGCACGTGATCCTGAAGGAACCTCACAAAAGTTCCCAGCTTATAGGCATAGCTATCCTCATCCACACCGTGATAACTGAGCGGTATATTGGCCACATCCTTCAAATCGTTGATGGATTCATAATCCCCTCCCAGGGAGAGACAGAGGAACATATAGCGGGTATTGGATTTGTCCTTTTCGAAATTTACGGCCGCCACGTAGAGAAAGGAGGCATTTTTATCCACACTCTTCTCCCCGAATTTATCAAAATCAAGAAATTCATACTCGGTGATGTTCCAGTACTTTTTAACCGCATCCATAATCTCGATGTTATAATCCGACAGTGGATTATCGCCCAGGACGATGTATGTCCTGGTTTTCTGAAAATGGGCAAGGTCCTCCGGGGTGGGCAGGTACTCCCGCTGCGCCTGCAATTGGATCAAAGGAAACATCACCAGCAACAGCATTAACTTTCTCATAAGGATTGATTTACCAGGTTAATAGGCATCTTAATTGGCAGGGAAATAGAGGGGGTGCCTCTCGTTGAACCTGCGGATAAATACAAACTTCATCTGCTTCTGCTTCCTGCTCCTCAGGGCATGGTACTCATCCGCAAGTTCAGGATCCTTCATAAGCAGCACTTCCACGCTCTCCGTATCATAGTCCAATACTTCACCTGTTTCAAAGTCAAGCAGGTATTGCCTCAGTTCCGAGCTGGAATAACTTGACCGGGGCATGCCGTACCTGGGATTATAATATGAATTTGAATAGTATGGGTTGTAATAATATGGATCGTAATAATTTGGATTATAGGTGGTGACCGAAGCTACAAAGTGGCAGATATTTCCCACAAAGCTGATCCTGTGAAATGCCGATCCCACATTGATATAGAGGGCACCATTTCTTCCGTATCCCCAGATATCCTTGGTTTTCATCACCTTCTTCACCCCGTTCTCATCGTAGATGACGATCTCCTTCCCGTTGGTGACCTTGTCATAGAAGGCCCGGTCAAACATGTCCACATCGGTGACAATGCGGGCAGGGGGTATGGGCCGGTTGGCCTTCACCATGTCAAAATTTGCAAAAATCCCATCCCTGAACTCAAATTCCGCAGAGTACTTCACCATTCCATCTCCTGCACCCTGCTGGGCAACCAGTTCCGGGACCAGAATCAAACATAACAATAGTCCAGATAGCCGCATCCACATAATCAAAAATCCTCCATCTGCAAAATTACTAACTAATATACGTTTATGGCACAAAAATAAGGCCAATATTGTTCAGGATTGTTCAAAATTTCTCTTTCTTTACCACTGAAAGCCATTTGAGAATACCCATGTTTCCCCATTTCCTGCAACGGATCATCTCCTTCGGAGTGGAGGAGAAGACTGAACAGTCGATTGTGAACAGGATTAAAAGGATCAACCTTTTCTACCTGTTCCTTTTCGTGATGTTACTGATGTCCATCCTCTGGTCCATCATTGCCATGACCCCCACCTTGATCATCCTGAATTCCCTGATGATGCTGGTCTGCGCTGCCATCTTCTTCCTGATACCCGCAGCCAGGAAACCGAACATAAGCAGCATGCTGAGCCTGGTCCTCACCGGGTTGATCTTCCTGACAGGATATCTCTTCGAACTGGGCATATCCGCCGGGCTGATCATGGCCTTCTACCTGCTCTTCCCGCTGGCGGCGGTCAGTGTCAACGGCAAATATGGCATAATTGTTCCCATCTCACTGGGAATCCTGACCCTGGTTGTCAATTCCCTTCCCGGGCTGGAGGGAGCCATCCACCTGGATATATATAACGCCCTTGTATTCTTCTCCTCCTACGGGGTGGTGATCATCATCGCGATTTTTATTGAGCGCTCAAACCAGGAACTGCTTGCCAGCCTGAAGGACTCCAGGAAGAAGGCGGAGAGCGAGGTCGTGCAGAAGGATGAATTCATGTCAAGGCTCTCCCATAAATTAAGGACCTCCCTGAGCAACATTACACTGATCAACAACCTGGTCCATGACATCAGCCTCACCTCGGAACAGAAAGAGCTGATGGAGACCCTGAAGGCATCCACCAACAATTTGATCGAAGATGTGAACCATATTGTGGAGATTGCCTCCCCCGGGATCATCGACTACAAGAGGAGCATCATCTCCTTTGACCTGACCCGGGTCCTGGAAGAGGCAGTGGGAATCCTTAAATCGGGAGCCTCTTACCAGGAGTTGATCCAGATCACACGTGAGGACCAGATCAGGCATTACCTGATCGGGGATCCCAGCCTGGTGCGCAGCCTTGTGGTGAATATCATCAAGGGCATCAGCATCTATAAACATAATCAAACTCCCATAGAGCTAAAAATCAGTGCGCTGCGGGAGAGCCCGAGCCAGATCCGCCTGGAATTCAGCTTCGCGGTTGAATCTGATCTTGGAGAGGACCTGGTGGCCTATGTGGATCTGCTGAACCGGAGTGATACTCCCCAGGTCTCCAACCTTGCCAATGCCAGCAACCTGCTCCGTGAGAGCGAGAGCCGGCTCAGGGCCGGTTATGATGGAAAGCAGGCCGCGATCCTCTTCTTCCAGGACTTTGCCAAGGATGCTACGCGGACGGTGATCGAACCGGTGCCGTCGGAGGAGATGGATAAGGAGGCCGGGAGGGGAATCCAGCTGAAAGATGCCAGGATCCTGCTGGTAGAGGACAACGAGATCAACCAGAAGATCGTCCTGCTGAGCCTCAGCAAACAGGTGTATCAAATCGATGTGGCCAGGAACGGAAAGGAGGCCCTGGAGATGTTCGGACTCAAACAGTATGACCTGATCCTCATGGACATCATGATGCCGGTGATGGATGGCATCATGGCCACCAAGAAAATCCGAGAGATCGAATCCACGGGTGACAGCCACATTCCCATCATTGCCATCACTGCCAATGCCCTGGCAGGGGACAGGGAGAATTGCCTGGCCGCCGGGGTTGACGACTATATCGCCAAACCGTTCCAGGCAGAGATGCTGGTCAGGATGATGAAAAACTTGCTGGCCTGATCCCGATTACCAGCTGGTCGTCGATCTGATCATAACGGCTTCCCATCCATTCATTGATGTTCTCCTCCAGTTTGCGGTACTGTTCCTCCATGGGAAGTTTATGGATGGACATCAGCAGGTGCCTGAATCGCCTGTACTTGAACTTCTTCCCTTCAGGACCACCGAACTGATCGGGATACCCGTCCGAGAACATGTATAGCACATCATCGCGCTCAAGCTGCACGGACCTGTTGTGGAACGGGCCCCTGTAAATGCCATAATCAGGACCCACAATGATCCTGTCACCCTTTACCTCAAGGATCTCATTGTTCCGGATGATGTAGACCGGGTTGAATGCACCTGCATATTCCAGGGTCCTTTTTTTATAATCATAGGCACAGAATGCCAGGTCGATCCCATCCTTCAGTGAAAGCTCATCCAGGTTGCCGAAGACCAGGTCGAAGTAGTGGTTCATCTCATTCAGAATACCTGCAGGCTGCAGGATCTCCTTCTCCACCACGATCTGCCTGAAGAATTCAAGTCCGATCAGGGACATGAATGCACCCGGAACCCCGTGCCCTGTGCAATCGGCCACTGAGAACATCACTTTGCCGTTGATCCTTCTGGCCCAGTAAAAATCACCGCTCACAATATCTTTTGGCCGCTGGAAGATGAACGATTCGGGGAACAGTTCCTTCATCTCCCTTGGTGTGGTAAAGAGTGCGGTCTGGATTCGCTGCGCATACTTGAGGCTCTCCTCGATCCCCTTGGCACGGTTCTGGAGCCGGTTGCGCTGGATAAGCACCTCTCTTGATTCCACCTCCTTCTGTTTCAAGCGATGGTAGTCCTTGCGGAGCGACCGGCTCCTTTTTCTGACCAGCATGAGATGCATTGAAAAGGCCAGAAGCCCCGCTGCCAGGATCATTGCGGTCAGTCCATTGAAAAGAGGTAATATGGAACCAGGGTTTGAATCCATTGTTTACACGAATGGCTATATTTCTTCCATAGAATAAACAAATATAGTGGTAAATGGCCATATTTCTTACACGAGCAAAACAGAATAACAAAAAAAATCCCCCGCGCAGGCAGGGGATCTTTTCGGCTGTGCCGTATCCTTAAAAGTGGGTGGGATCAATCTTCCTTACAATTCTTCGATTTCCCGTTATCCGGAGCTGCCTGGGCGGCCTTCATGGCCATCTTCTCGAGCATATCGGTGGTGATTGACTTGGGCCGCTCCAGCGGATAGCCAAGGGCCCGGTCCCAGATGATGTTGGCGGTGATGCCAAGGGATCGCCCGATCCCGAACAACACCGTATAGAATTCATACTCCTTGATCCCATAGTGCCAGTGGATGATCCCTGACTGGGCATCCACATTCGGCCATGGATTCTTGGCCTTGCCCTGCTCCTGGAGAATGGGCGGTACCACCTTATAGAGCATGTCCGTATACTTGAAGAGCAAATCATCCTTCATGTGGGTCAGGCAGAACTCCCGCTGCAATGTATAGCGCGGATCTGTCTTCCTCAGGACGGCGTGACCGAAACCCGGGATCACCTGACCGGAGTTGAGGGTATCCCATACAAACTGTTTCATCTCATCTTCGGTGGGGATCTCTCCATCCATCTTCTCCACCAGGTCCTGCAGCCACCTCAGCACTTCCTGGTTCGCAAGTCCGTGAAGCGGACCGGCCAGGCCGTTAAGCATGGCTGAAATGGAAAGGTAAATATCGGAGAGTGAACTGGCCACCAGGTGACCGGTATGTGCACTCACATTCCCGCTTTCATGATCCGCATGGATAATGAAATTTAACCTGGAGACATCATCATAAGGTTTTGGGATCCCCATCATATGGGCAAAGTTTGCACCCATATCCAGGTTGGGATTGGACTGGATCCGCTGCCCTCCCCTGTAAAGTTTGGCATAGATGTAAGATGCCACCTCCGGCAGTTTTGCCAGCAGGTTCAGAGAATCTTCAAAGGTGGTATCCCAGTAGTCCATTTTGCTGATCCCGCCCTGGTACTTCTTGGCGAAAAATGATTCGCGCTGCATGGTGAGGATGGCCGCAGAGAAAATTGCCATGGGAGGGGAAAAGGAGGGGAAAGCATCGATCACCTCGTACACATAGCGTGGCAGGATCCTTCTTTTTCTGAATTCATCCACTACCTCCTCCACTTCGCTTGCGGTGGGAATATCCCCTGTAAGCAACAGAAAAAAGAGGCCTTCCACGTAGGGCATTTCCGCACCTTCCGGTTTGGGGAGTTTTTCAAATACTTCCGGAAGGGTATATCCCCTGTACCTGATCCCTTCCTGAGGATCAAGGTATGAGATATCGGTTACAAGGCTTTTAAGCCCCCTCATCCCACCGATGGCCTGTGCAATGGTCACCTGGTCGATCACCACATCACAGTAATCTTTTACGAGTTTTTGGGTTCTGGGTCTCCACTCCTCGATCTTCTGGTGGAGCCTCTCTTTTAGGACTGACATATGCTATAGGTTTACATTAGATAATGAATTTATTAGGGTTACACAAGATAGCATATATATTCAGATATTTCAATATACAGAAGCCCCTTAAAGCCCTAAATATGTCCTAAAACAATAACAAAAAGGGCCATCCCGGATGAGACAGCCCTTCAATTTTCACCGGAAGTATTTTCCTAGTAACCGTAGATGGCGGTTTTACCAAGCTCTTCCTCAATGCGCAGCAACTGGTTGTACTTTGCGATCCTGTCGGAACGGCTCAGCGAACCGGTTTTAATCTGTCCCGAATTGGTGGCCACGGCAATGTCTGCGATGGTAGAATCTTCAGTCTCACCTGAACGGTGAGATGTGACAGTGGTATACCCTGCCCTGTGGGCCATCTCAATGGTATTCAGGGTCTCTGTAAGGGTTCCGATCTGGTTCACCTTGATGAGGATGGAGTTGGCACAATCAAGCTCAATCCCTTTGGCCAGGTACTCCACATTGGTAACGAACAGGTCATCACCCACAAGCTGACACCTGTCCCCGATCTTTTTATTCAGGAGCACCCAGCCATCCCAGTCACCCTCATCCATCCCATCTTCAATGGAATCGATGGGATACTTCCCGATGAGCTCGGCCAGGTAATCGGCCTGCTGCTCCGAATTGCGTTTGGCGCCGCTTTTACCTTCAAATTTGGAGTAGTCATAAATCCCGTTCTCAAAGAACTCGGAGGCCGCGCAGTCAAGGGCAATGGTAATATCCTTGCCGGGTTTATAGCCCGCTTTCTCCACCGCCTTGAGGATGCTCTCAAGGGCATCTTCGGTACCGTCAAGCTTGGGCGCAAACCCACCTTCATCACCCACAGCAGTGCTTAATCCCCTCTCTTTCAATACTTTTTTCAGCGCATGGAACACCTCGGCACCCATTCTCAGTCCTTCGTTGAAGCTGCTTGCACCCACGGGACGGATCATAAATTCCTGGAAAGCGATGGGTGCGTCGGAGTGGGAACCCCCGTTGATGATGTTCATCATAGGCACAGGCAGGTGCTTGGCGTTGACCCCGCCAATATAGCGATAGAGTGGCATGTCGTGGTACATGGCAGCCGCCTTGGCTACGGCCAGGGAGACTCCCAGCATGGCATTGGCACCCAGCTTGCTCTTGGTCTTGGTACCGTCCAGGTCCAGCATCTTCTGGTCGATGGCCACCTGGTCAAGGGCATCCATGCCAACCAGCTCTTCGGCGATGACCTTGTTTACATTTTCCACTGCTTTCAGAACCCCTTTACCCAGGTACCGGTCTTTGTCACCATCCCTCAGTTCAAGTGCCTCGTTCTCACCTGTGGAGGCTCCTGATGGTACGGCTGCGCGGCCCACAAAACCGCTTGCCAGGGTCACTTCCACTTCAACAGTGGGGTTACCCCTTGAGTCCAGGATCTCGCGTGCATGAATATCAATGATTTGTCCCATGATACGATTTGTTATTTGGTTTAATAGTTTAAATAAAAAAAGGGATGGAGTTTAAATAAACTTCATCCCTGATGTATGTTAGAAGATATCACGATCAGATTTTATGAATCCTTTTTCTCCTCCTCTTCAGTCTCCTCTTCAGCTTTTGGTTCTTCTGTTCCAGGTTCCGCATCCGTGGCCTCAGCCTTGGGAGCCTCCTCCACTGCGGCTTCTTCAACCACTGTCTCTTCCACAACTGCTTCTTCGGCTACAACTTCCTCAGCAACTGCCTCTTCGGCGGTATCTGTCACTTCGGTTGTATCGGCCACTTCGGTTGTATCGGCCACCACGTCACCTCCGGTTTCCAATGCGGGTTTTGCGGCAGCTGCCACTTTTTCTTTGGCTTTAGGTGCGGCTTCGGCTTTGGTTTTTACTGCACCCCGGCGCCTGCGGGAAGATGATTTCTTGGCTGCGGCTTTTTCGCCCAGCAGGTTCTCGTTGAAGTCCACCAGTTCGATCAGGCACATGTCTGCATTGTCGCCCTGCCTGCTTCCAAGCTTGATAATGCGGGTATACCCACCCGGACGGTCACCTACCTTGGACGCCACCTCGCGGAAAAGCTCCGTAACAGCCTCCTTATCCTGCAGGTAGCTGAACACCACCCTGCGGGCATGGGTTGAATCGTCTTTAGACCTTGTGATCAGCGGCTCAACAAATCTTTTGAGTGCCTTGGCCTTTGCTGTGGTTGTCTCGATCCGCTTGTGCTCGATCAGGGAACAGGCCATGTTTGACAGCATGGCTTTCCTGTGTGCACTCGTCCTCCCTAAGTGATTAAAACTCTTCTTATGTCTCATTGCAATTAATCCTTGTCCAGTTTGTATTTACTTGTATCCATGCCAAAAGTCAGGCTCATGTTGGTGAGCAATTCTTCCAGCTCGGTGAGGGACTTCTTTCCGAAGTTCCTGAATTTCAGCAGGTCGTTCTTGTTGAATTTCACCAGGTCACCCAGGGTCTCCACCTCAGCAGCCTTCAGGCAATTGAGGGCCCTTACGGAAAGGTCCAGGTCCACCAGTTTTGCTTTCAGCAGCTGGCGCATGTGCAGCACCTCTTCATCAAACTCCTCGTTGGCAAATTTCTCATCGGTATCCAGGGTGATCTTCTCGTCGGAGAAGAGCATGAAATGGTAGATGAGGATTTTGGCAGCTTCCTTCAAAGCCTCCTTGGGATGAATGGATCCGTCGGTTTCGATCTCCAGCACCAGTTTCTCATAGTCGGTCTTCTGCTCCACACGGTAATTCTCAATGTCATACCTCACGTTCTTGATGGGGGTATAGATTGAATCCACTGCAATGAGCCCGAACTCAGCTTCGGCCGGCTTGTTCTCATCGGCAGGTACATAACCGCGTCCTTTGCTGATAAGGATCTCCATCTGGAGCTTTACATCCGGTTCCATGTGGCAGATCACAAGCTCGGGATTCAGTACTTTAAATCCACTGAGAAACCGCTGAAGGTCGCCCGCCTTGAATTCATCCTGTCCGGTGATTGTGCAAATGATCTTCTCATCGTTTACATCATCGATCTGCTTTTTAAAGCGGACCTGCTTCAGGTTCAGGATTATTTCGGTGAGGTCCTCGATGACCCCGGTAATGGTGGAAAATTCGTGCTCAACCCCATCGATCTTGATATTGGTAATGGCAAACCCTTCCAGAGAAGAGAGCAGGATCCGCCTGAGGGCGTTTCCGACGGTGATGCCATAACCGGGTTCAAGGGGACGAAACTCAAATTTACCATACTTGTCATCGGCCTCGAGCATGATGACCTTATCTGGTTTTTGAAATGCTAAAATGGCCATAATAGGAATCTGGTTATATTATTTTGAATAAAGTTCAACGATGAGCTGCTCCTTAATGTTCTCGGGGATCTCCTCCCGTTCAGGACGGTTCAGGAATTTCCCTGTCAGGGATGCCTCATCAAATTCAAGCCATGAGGAGGATCCGTACCTGGCCGTGGTGAGGGCATCCACAATCACCTCGAGGGATTTTGAACGCTCCCTTACACTTACTTCATCTCCAGGTTTAAGAGTGAAAGAAGGAATACTTACTATCTCACCATTGACGGTGATGTGCCTGTGGCTCACAAGCTGACGGGCACCTGCACGTGTGGGTGAAAGTCCCATCCTGTAAACCACGTTGTCCAGCCTGGACTCCAGCAATTGAAGGAGTACTTCACCGGTCACGCCTTTGCTGCTGGAAGCCTTTTCAAACATATTCCTGAACTGCTTTTCCAGCACACCGTATGTATACTTGGCCTTTTGCTTCTCTTTCAACTGAATACCATATTCAGAAGCCTTGCGCCTTCTTTTGTTGTTCCCGTGCATTCCGGGAGGATAATTCTTCTTTTCAAAGGATTTGTCCGTCCCGAAAATGGGATCCGAAAACTTTCGAGCAATTTTGGTTCTGGGACCTCTGTATCTTGCCATCTATTTATCTGTTTATTGTTTACTATTTATACCCTGCGCCTCTTGGCCGGACGGCATCCATTGTGCGGCAGCGGGGTTACATCAACGATTTCGGTCACTTCAATGCCCGATGCGTGTATGTTTCGGATGGCAGACTCCCTGCCGGCCCCGGGTCCTTTCACATATACTTTCACCTTCCTCAATCCAAGATCATATGCTACCTTGGAGCAATTCTGTGCAGCCTGCTGGGCAGCGTAGGGGGTATTTTTCTTTGAACCCCTGAATCCCATCTTTCCGGATGAGGCCCAGGAGATCACCTGTCCCTGGTTGTTGGTCAGCGAAATGATGATGTTATTGAAGGAGGCATGTATATGTGCCTGTCCCGTAGGTTCAACTTTAACTGTTCGCTTTCTGGACGTTCCTGTCTTCTTAGCCATAACCTCTTAACTCTTATTTGGTTGCTTTCTTCTTGTTTGCTACTGTCTTTCTCCTTCCCTTACGGGTACGGGCATTGTTCTTTGTGCTCTGTCCGCGTGTGGGAAGTCCGATGCGGTGACGGATTCCACGGTATGCACCGATATCCATCAATCGCTTGATATTCAGCTGGACAGATGACCTCAGTTCACCCTCCACCTTGTAGTTTTCATTCACAGCTTTCCTGATGGCCGCAATCTGGTCATCATTCCAGTCTTTCACCTTGATATTGCGATCCACACCTGCAGTATCCAGTATTTTCTGGGCTGAACTGCGTCCAATGCCGTAGATGTAAGTGAGACTCACTTCACCTCTTTTGTTTTTGGGTAGGTCAACACCAACTATTCTAGCCATAATGCTCTTTTGTTTTTATAAAAATAAACTCTATCCCTGGCGTTGCTTGAACTTGGGATTTTTCTTATTGATTACGTACAAGCGTCCCTTCCTTCTAACGATCTTGCAGTTGGAGCTGCGCTTTTTAACTGATGCTCTTACTTTCATGTGTTCTCAATTTAAATCTTTTATCAACTACTATTTGTAGCGGAATGATATCCTTCCTTTGGTCAGGTCATAGGGTGACATCTCTACCTTAACCCGGTCACCCGGCAGCAATTTGATGTAATGCATCCTCATCTTGCCCGAGATATGGGCTGTAATGACATGTCCGTTCTCCAGCTCCACCCGGAACATGGCATTGGATAATGCCTCGGTAATCACACCGTCCTGCTCAATAGAAGCCTGTTTTGCCATTTATATGTTCTGTTTTTGTAACACTTCATCTATAAATGAGAAGGTCGACAAAACGTCTGCCTTCCCAGAGTCTATGGCCACTGCCAGTTCAAAATGGGCAGATGGCAAATTATCGGCTGCTCGTATGGTCCATCCGTCGGCATCCTGCTTGATCTGCCGGCCACCCATGTTGATCATGGGCTCAATGCAGATCACCATCCCCTTTTTCAACCTGGGCCCGGTTCCCCTTCTTCCGTAATTGGGAACTTCTGGCGCTTCATGCATGTGCCTTCCCAATCCGTGTCCGACCATCTCCCTGACCACACTGTACCCATTCTTCTCGGCATGCTCCTGGACGGCAAAACCCACATCCCCCACACGTTTTCCATCCACTGCCTGTTCGACGCCTTTTCGCAAACACTCCCGCGTGGTGGTCAACAACCTGCGGACCTTCTCACTCACCTCACCCACCTCGAAGCTGAAAGCGGTGTCCCCGTAGAAACCATCAATGATTACTCCACAATCGATGGACAACAGGTCCCCCTCCTGGAGGATCACCTTTTCGGAGGGTATCCCGTGGACCACCTCTGCATTGACCGAGGTGCAAAGTGTCTTCGGGTACCCCTGGTACCCCAGGAAACCCGGCATGGCACCATGGTCGCGAATGAATGTTTCAGCGATCCGGTCGAGACTTTCGGTAGACACCCCCGGCCTGATGTGCGTGGCAAGCTCGGCAAGCGTCTTCGAAACGAGCAGATTGCTTTTCCGCATCAGCTCAATCTCGTCCGCAGTTTTAATTAAAATCATCAAAGAACGCTTTCTCTTTTAAATGGCAGCTGCACTTCCTGCCCTTCCCTTGATCCGCCCGGATTTGGTCAATCCATCATAGTGGCGCATCAACAGGTGGCTTTCGATCTGCTGCAGGGTATCGAGGATCACACCCACCATGATCAGGAGGGAGGTTCCACCGAAAAACTGTGCAAAGCTCTGGTTTACACTTGCCATCATTGCAAAAGCCGGCATAATTGCCACAAAGGCCAGGAAAAAAGAGCCTGGCAGGGTGATCCTGGACATGACAGAATCCAGGAACTCGGCGGTTTTCCTGCCCGGTTTCACCCCGGGAATAAATCCGCCGTTCTTTTTCATATCCTCGGCCATCTGCGTGGGATTCACGGTAATGGCTGTATAAAAGTAGGTAAACAGGACAATCAGCATTGCATTGGTAAAGTTGTACCAGAATCCCACGGGATTGGAAAACACCGCCGCAAATCCGGAGGCTGCATCAGCCTTTGCAAATCCTGCCACAGTGATGGGAATGAACATGAATGCCTGTGCGAAAATAATGGGCATTACCCCGGCTGCATTCACCTTCAGAGGAATGTACTGGCGTACTCCGCCATATTGCTTGTTCCCCACGATCCTCTTGGCATACTGGACCGGGATCCTCCGGGTCCCCTGCACCAGCAGGATGGTCCCCATGAAAACCACAAACAGCACAATAATCTCAACCAGGAAGGAGACCAGGCCTCCACCCTGCTGTTCGAGCCTGGAAAGGAATTCAACCCCAAGTGCCTGTGGCATCCTTGCGATGATCCCGATCATGATGATCAGCGAAATACCGTTCCCGATCCCCTTGTCGGTGATCTTTTCGCCCAGCCACATGATGAACATGGTTCCTGCCGTGAGGATCACCATGGCCGCCATCCTGGAGAAGTTCACTGAAAAGGCCTCGGCCGGAAGCTGGTAACGCAGGCTGGTGATGTAGCTCAATCCCTGAGGGATCAGGATGGCCACGGTCAGGTACCTGGTGATCTGGTTGATCTTCCTTCTTCCGCTTTCACCCTCACGCTGCAATTTCTGGAAATAGGGAACCGCAATGCCCAGCAACTGCACCACGATGGATGCAGAGATGTAAGGCATGATCCCCAGACCGAATATGGATGCCCTGGCAAAGGCTCCGCCGGTAAACAGGTTCAGCAGGTCAAGTATACCTGCTCCTCCCTGCTGGCGGTTGGCCATCTGCGAGATGATGACGGGATCAATACCCGGCAGTACGATATGGGTACCCAACCGATAGATCAGTATGATTCCAAGCGTATACAGGATCCTTGCCCTCAGGTCCTCAATCTTCCAGATGTTCTTTATGGTTTCAATAAACTTTCTCATAGGTCAGCTGATAAAATCAGATTATCTCCACAGTACCCTCAAGCGCCTCTATGGCAGCTACTGCTGATTTTGAAAATGCGTGGGCTTTAACGTTCAGTTTGGTTTTCAATTCACCGTTCCCAAGGATCTTCACCAGGGAATTCTTGCGCACCAGGCCAGCCTCGATCAATGTCTCCACATCAATCTCCTTCAGTTTCCTATCCTCGGCCAGGTCCTGTAATGTGCTTATGTTAATCCCTTTGAATTCCTTGCGATTGATGTTTTTAAAACCAAATTTAGGGACCCTTCGCTGCAGTGGCATCTGTCCGCCTTCAAACCCGGTTTTCCGGGAATATCCGGACCGGGACTTCTGTCCCTTGTGGCCGCGTGTGGAGGTACCACCGTATCCGGAGCCCTGTCCGCGTCCGATCCTCTTCCTGCCCTTCGTGGAACCTTTTGCCGGTTTTAAATTGCTTAAATCCATTTTGAATAATCTATATATTGTTACTATTTTACTTCCTCAACTTTCACCAGGTGCAATACTTTCTGAACCATTCCCTTGATCTGCGGAGTGGCTTCCACCTCAATGGTCTGGTGAAGTTTCCTGAGTCCGAGTGCTTCGAGGGTCCTCTTCTGCCTGGCCGTATGCTTGATGGCACTTTTAACCTGGGTAACCTTAATCTTTCCCATTGTAATCTGAATTATCCGTTAAAAACTTTATCCACAGAAATTGCCCTTTGCCGGGCAACCGCATTGGCGTCCCTCAGCTCCAGCAGTGCATCGAAAGTCGCCTTCACCAGGTTATGCGGATTGGATGAACCCTTGGATTTGGCCAACACATCTGTCACACCCACACTTTCAAGCACCGCACGCATGGCACCACCTGCCTTCACACCGGTTCCACTGGAAGCGGGCTTGAGGAAAACCTTGGCCCCACCATATTTTCCGTACTGCTCGTGGGGTATGGTCCCTTTGATAATGGGCACCTTGATCAGGTTTTTCTTGGCATCTTCCACCCCTTTGGCAATGGCAGTGGTTACTTCGTTGGCTTTACCCAGGCCATGGCCCACGATCCCTTCCTCGTTTCCCACCACCACAATGGCAGAAAAACTGAAGGTACGGCCACCCTTGGTAACCTTGGTTACACGCTGAATGCTCACCAGGCGGTCCTTTAATTCAAGGTCGCTTGTTTTGACTTTTCTGATCCCTGTAGACATATCTTCTTTATAATTTAAGTCCGCTTTCCCTGGCAGCATCCGCTAAATTCTTCACCCTGCCATGGTATAAGTAGCCGTTCCTGTCGAACACGACCTTTTCAATTCCTTTTTCTTTTGCTTTCTCAGCAATTCGCTTACCCACCAGTTTGGCCTGCTCAATCTTGTTGACCTTCTGACCGGCAATCTCTTTTTCCTTGGAGGAAGCAGCCACAAGCGTCTGGCCGGTCACATCATCCACCAGCTGGACATAGATCTGCTTGTTGCTCCTGTATACAGTCATCCGCGGACGGTCTCCGCTGCCGGATAGTCTCTTCCGGATCCTGTATTTGATTCTCTGCCTTCTTCCTGCTTTCGTTAAAGCCATCGTCGTATTATTTATTCTGTTTCTTTACTATCTAACGCCAATCACATGCTGCCTGCTAGACTGAAGCTGCCTTTCCGGCTTTCCTCCTGACCTGCTCTCCCACAAACCTGATTCCTTTGCCTTTGTATGGCTCCGGCGGACGGATGGACCTGATCTTGGAAGCCACCTGGCCGATCAATTGCTTGTCGATGCTGGTGAGGGTGATCACGGGATTGGAACGTCTTTCTGTGACTGCCTCCACCTTCACTTCTGGGGGCATCTTCATGATGATATCGTGGGAGTATCCAAGGCTCAGTTCCAGGAGGTTACCCCCCTTCACATCGGCCCTGTATCCTACACCCACCAGCTCCTGCTTGATGGTATACCCTTCGGATACGCCCACTACCATGTTGTTCAACAGTGAACGATAGAGGCCATGTTTCGATTTATGGTCCTTCTCCTCGCTTGATCTGGATACATTCACCTGGTTGCCTTCAACCTTGACGGTGATTTGCTTATCCACCTGCTGGGACAGCTCTCCCTTGGGCCCTTTCACGGTCACCAGGTTCTCCTTATCCACCTCGATGGTCACACCAGCCGGTAAATCGATGGGTAAAATTCCTATCCTTGACATGAGTTATTCTCCTTACTGTTTAATATACAAAACAAAGTACCTCTCCGCCGATTTTCAGGCTGCGTGCTTCCTTGTCGGTCATCACGCCCTGGGAGGTTGAAATTATTGCTACCCCAAGTCCATTCAGCACCCTGGGAAGATTTTCAGAATCCACGTATTTCCTCAACCCGGGCTTACTGATTCGCTGAAGTGACTTAATGGCCGGCATCTTGTTCTCAGCATTGTATTTCAATGCAATCTTGATGTTACCCTGGGGACCTGTCTCTTCGAATTTATAATTCAGGATATAACCCTTATCGAACAGGATGCGGGTAATGTCCTTTTTCAAATTGGACGAAGGAATTTCCACCACTTTGTGATTGGCCATCACAGCATTTCTGATGCGGGTAAGATAATCTGCAATCGGATCTGTCATTTTTCTCTCTCTTTATAATATTCTTATACCAATATCTACCAGCTGGCTTTTTTTATACCGGGGATCAGTCCCTCGGAAGCCATCTCCCGGAAAGTGATCCTGCTGATACCAAACTGGCGCATATATCCCTTGGGACGGCCGGTCAGCTTGCACCGGTTGTGCAGCCGGATGGGATTTGAGTTCCTGGGCAACCTGCTCAGTCCCACATAATCGCCTTCAGCCTTAAGCCGGGCTCTTTTTTCAGCGTATTGTTCCACCAGTTTCTGCCGCTTTACCTCGCGAGCTTTCATTGATTCCTTGGCCATGCTTCTATTTTTTATCGGTTTTAAACGGTATCCCAAATTCTTTCAACAGGGCGGCTCCCTCTTCATCGGAACCAGCCGAAGTCACAAAGGTGACCTCCATTCCCATGATCTTGGTGATCTTATCGATATCGATCTCCGGGAAAATGATCTGTTCGGTGATTCCCAGGGTATAATTTCCCCTGCCATCGAATTTGGCGGAAACTCCCTTAAAATCACGGATCCTCGGAAGGGCCACGTTGATCAGGCGCTCCAGGAATTCATACATCCTTTCACGGCGAAGGGTTACCTTCACCCCGATGGGCATGCCCCGGCGGAGTTTAAAGTTGGAGATGTCCTTGGTGGAGACCGTCTGAACAGCTTTTTGTCCTGAGATATTGGACAGCTCTTCCTGGGCCACGTCGATGAGTTTCTTGTCAGCAATAGCCTGACCAACACCCTGGTTGATCACGATCTTCTGAAGGCGCGGGGCCTGCATCACCGAGGTGTACCCGAATTGCTTCACGAGTGCCGGAACGATCTCATCGGCGTATTTCTTCTGAAGCGTAGGTATGAATTTCTTGTCCATCTTACTTGATCTCCTCACCTGATTTTTTAGCGAATCTCACTAATTTGTTTTTATCATTAAGCTTTCTTCCTGCCCTGGTAGCTTCTCCTGTAGAAGGATCCACAAGGTTCAGGTTTGAAATGTGTACGGGAGCCTCCTGCTTGGTGATCCCTCCCTGGGGGCTCTTTGCGTTGGGTTTGGTATGCTTGGATACCATGTTTACACCTTCCACGATGGCCCGGTTCTTATCCCGGTCAACGGTCAGTACCCTGCCCTTTTGTCCTTTGTACTCGCCGGAATTGACGATTACCTGGTCACCTTTCTTAATATGTAATTTCTTCTGCATGGATATGTTCCTTTGTTTTTTACAATACCTCGGGGGCAAGTGAAACGATTTTCATATACCCGTCCCTGAGTTCCCTGGCAACGGGTCCGAAGATACGGGTGCCTCTCATTTCATCCACATTATTCAACAATACCACTGCATTGTCGTCAAAGCGGATGTACGAACCATCCTTGCGCCTTACCTCTTTCTTGGTTCTCACCACTACCGCCTTGGAAACAGTTCCTTTCTTCACCTCACCTGAAGGGATGGCACTTTTTACGGAAACCACTATTTTATCACCAATGGATGCATACCGCTTCTTGGTGCCTCCGAGCACACGGATACAAAGTACCTCTTTGGCTCCGCTGTTATCGGCTACGGCTAATCTGCTCTCTTGTTGTACCATGATTACTTAGCTCTTTCGATAATTTCTATTAATCTCCACCTCTTGTTCTTGCTCAGTGGCCTGGTCTCGCTGATCTTCACTGTATCTCCCACATTACAGGTATTCTCCTCATCATGAGCCATGAACCTGGTGGTTTTATTGACGAATTTACCGTAGATGGGGTGCTTCACTTTCTGTTTTACAGTGATCACGATGGATTTCTCCATGCTATTGCTTACCACCACACCGATGCGCTCTCGCCTTGTATTTCTAGTCGTTTCCATATCCATTATTTCTTTTCGGACTGCTCCTGAATTTGCCTGGTCCTCATCTCTGTTTTCAGCCTTGCCACATTTTTGCGCGTCTCAACGATCTTGTTGGGGTTGTCCAGGGGGGAAACAGCATGGTTCATGCGCATCCGCACCAGCATGGTCTCTTCGCTTTCAAGGCGTTCTTCCAACTCCTTTATTGACAACTCTTTAATTTCTGAACTCTTCATGTCCTAATATCTTACCAGATTTCTATTCTTCTACATAATCCCTGCGGACCACGAACTTTGTGGTGATGGGAAACTTCTGTGAACCAAGCCGAAGCGCTTCCTTGGCCACCTTGAAGGAAACACCTTCCAGTTCGAAGATCATCCTTCCGGGAGTGATGGGGTACACAAATCCTTCCGGTGCACCTTTCCCCTTACCCATCCTCACTTCGGCAGGCTTCTTGGTAATGGGTTTGGCAGGGAAAATACGGATCCACAGCTGTCCTTCCCTTTTCATATGACGCGTGATGGCCTGGCGGGCTGCCTCAATCTGGCGACCGGTGATCCAGGCGTTCTCCATCGCTTTGATCCCAAATGAACCGAATGCAAGCTGATTTCCCCTCTGGGCATTTCCTTTCATCTTGCCCTTCTGCATTCTCCTGTATTTGGTTTTCTTCGGTTGTAACATTTTAGTAGATTTTCCTGATTGTACGTTTAATTCCGTCCCCTCTTAGCCTCTTCTATCACCTTTCCTCGGACCCCTTCCACCACTCTTTGGCTTCACATTGGAGGCCCCGATGTTGGGAGAGAGATCACGTTTTCCAAAGATCTCCCCGTTACAGATCCACACTTTGATACCGATCACACCCACTTTGGTATGAGCCTCTGCAAGTGCATAATCAATATCTGCACGAAGGGTGTGCAGCGGGATCCTGCCATCCTTGTATGTCTCGGTCCGCGCCATTTCAGCACCCCCAAGCCGGCCACTGATCAACACCTTGATTCCCTCGGCTCCCATTCGCATGGTGGAGGCAATGCCCATCTTGATGGCCCTGCGGTAAGAGATTTTTCCCTCCACCTGACGGGCAATATTGTTTGCAACGATGGTGGCATCAAGTTCCGGACGCTTCACCTCGAAGATGTTGATCTGCACCTCTTTCTTGGTGATGTTCTTCAGCTCTTCCTTCAGCTTGTCCACTTCCTGGCCGCCTTTCCCGATGATGATGCCCGGACGGGCAGTGTTCACGGTGACGGTAATGAGCTTGAGTGTCCGCTCAATGATAATCTTGGAAATGCTGGCTTTGGCCAAACGGGCATTCAGGTATTCCCTGATCTTGTTGTCCTCAACCAGTTTGGTAGAATAGTCTTTTCCGCCATACCAGTTGGAGTCCCATCCTTTGATGATTCCCAGGCGATTACCAATTGGATTTACTTTTTGTCCCATCTATGCTTTATTTTCTTGTACTTGTTCTACTTCTTCTTTCACATTCTGACTATCGATCACAATGGTTACGTGGTTTGAACGCTTCCTGATCCTGTGAGCCCTTCCCTGGGGAGCAGGCTGGATCCTTTTCAGGGTCCTTGACTGGTCCACAAAGGCTTCCTTCACCACCAGGTTGCTCTCTTCGATCCTGGCACCTTCATTCTTGGCCTGCCAGTTGGCAATGGCTGAAAGGAGCAGTTTTTCCACCTTTGAGGAGGCATCCTTTGAACTAAATTTCAGCATATCAAGGGCTTTGTTTACCTCCACGCCTTTGATCATCTCAGTTACCAGACGCATCTTTCTGGGAGAGGTCGGACAGTTGCGCAATACCGCATAATACTTGTTCTGCCTCTCTTCCTTTAACTGATTCGCTCTGTTTCTTTTTCTTGCACCCATTTCTTTCCAGGTTTGACTCGCCCCGCTGCACGAGGCTCGTCGATCCAAATTTCATTTATATATTATCTCTGCTTTCCACCGTGGCCCCTGAACATGCGGGTAGGCGCAAATTCACCCAGTTTATGACCCACCATATTCTCGGTAATGTATACCGGGATAAATTTGTTGCCGTTGTGTACAGCAATGGTGTGGCCCACAAAATCAGGAGAGATCATCGATCGTCTCGACCAGGTTTTGAGCACTGATTTCTTACCGGAATCATTCATCTCCACGACGCGCTTCTCCAGCTTGAAATCTATAAATGGTCCTTTTTTCAATGAACGGCTCATGCTATGCTATTTTTTAGATTTCCTCTTCTCAACAATGTACTTATTCGAATACTTCGTCTTGGAACGGGTCTTGTAGCCTTTTGCTGGCAACCCGGTCCTTGACCTTGGATGTCCACCCGATGCACGTCCTTCACCACCACCCATGGGATGATCCACCGGGTTCATGGCTACACCGCGGGTACGCGGCCGACGGCCCTTCCAGCGTGAACGCCCGGCCTTGCCAGATTTCTCAAGTCCGTGGTCCTTATTGGATACGGTCCCGATGGTGGCACGGCAGCTTGTCAGCACCATCCTGGATTCCCCGCTGGGGAGTTTGATGATGGAATACTTTCCATCCCTGGAGGTAAGCGTTCCGTATGAACCGGCACTCCTGGCAAGCATCCCTCCTTTACCGGGTTTCAGCTCAATGTTATGGACATCGGTACCCAGGGGGATATTCAGAAGGAGCATGCAATTTCCCTTTTCGGGAACCACACTGTCACCCGAGATAATCTTCTGTCCCACCTCAATTCCTTCCGGGGCAAGGATGTACCTTTTCTCCCCATCACCATAAACCACCAGTGCAATCCTCGCAGAGCGGTTGGGATCGTATTCAATGGTCTTTACCGTGGCTTCCACATTGTCCTTATCCCTTTTGAAGTCGATCAGGCGATATCTTTTTTTATGACCCCCACCCAGGTAGCGCATGGTCATTTTTCCTGTGTTGTTTCTTCCGCCACTTTTCTTGATGGGCTTCAGCAAAGATTTCTCCGGTTTGGTTTCAGGCGTAAGCTCGCTGAAAGAGGAGATCTCTTTAAATCGCTGTCCCGGCGTGGTCGGTTTATACTTCTTGATTGCCATAATTCCTTAAATGTTGCTGTAAAAATCAATTACTTCACCTTCAGCCAGGGTAACCACTGCCTTCTTGTAAGTAGAGGTCTTGCCAATGGAAATCCCGGAACGGGTAAAACGCTGCTTGCGCTTGCCTGCATACCTCATGGTATTCACTTCCGCAACCTTTACATTGTAAAGCTCTTCCACTGCCTTCTTGATCTGAAGTTTGTTGGCGCTTTTTTCCACCATAAAACCATACCGGTTGAAGTCCTCCCCCTGGGCAGTCATCTTCTCGGTTACTATGGGCTTAATTAATATATTCATGACCTGTTCAATTCAAAACGATTAAGCATTCTTTTGCAGCACGTCGAGGGAACTCTCAACGAAACATAAAGCCGTGGCATTCATGATTTCGTATGTGTTTAATTCTGAGAGGGTTAAGACCTTCGAATTCTGCAAATTTCGAGACGACAAATATATGTTTTTATTTCTTTCATTCATGACGAATAGTGACTTTTTGTCGTCGATCTTCAGATTTTTTTGAATGTTGGCAAACTCGCCGGTTTTGGGGGCATCAAATGTGAAATCCTCCACCACCATCACCTGGTTATTCTGCAACTTATAGGTGAGGGCCGATTTACGGGCCAGTTCCTTCACCTTCCTGTTCAGTTTACCTCCATAATTCCTTGGCCTGGGTCCGAATACACGGCCGCCACCTCTGAACAAAGGGTTCTTGATATCCCCGAAACGTGCCGTACCCGTACCCTTCTGGCGCTTGATCTTCCTGGTACTTCCGGCAACTTCGCCGCGCTCCTTTGCCTTGCTGGTTCCCTGGCGCCTGCGGGCCATGAGCTGTTTCACATCCAGGTAGATGGCATGATCATTGGGTTCGATCCCAAAGATCTCCTCGCTCAGTTTCACCTTTTTCCCGGTGCCTTGGCCGGAAATATTCATTACCTCTAATTCCATCACTTCTCAATAATTAAATATGAACCATTTGATCCGGGGACGGAACCTTTCAGGATCAGGAGATTGTTCTCAGGAACGATCTTCATCACCCTTAAGTTCAGGATCTTCACCTTCTTATTTCCAGTCTGTCCGGCCATCCGCATTCCTTTAAAGACCCTGGAAGGGTAGGAAGATGCACCCAGTGAACCAGGGGCACGGCTCCGGTTATGCTGACCGTGGGTGGCATCATTGACCCCCCTGAAGTTATGGCGCTTGACCACGCCCTGGAATCCTTTACCTTTTGAAACCCCGGAAACATCCAGCCAGGTGTCATCATGGAAATAGTCCACGGTGATCACGTCACCCGGTTTCCAATCCTTTACAAATCCCTTCAGTTCGATCACCTTCTTCTTAGGTGTGGCGTTGGCTTTTGCAAAATGGCCCTGTTCAGCTTTGGGAGTGTTTTTCTCCTTTTTGTCATCAAAAGCCAGTTGAACTGCCGCGTAGCCGTCTGATTCGAGACTCTTCACCTGTGTCACCGTGCAGGGTCCAGCCTGAATCACGGTACAGGGGATGTTCTTTCCGTCTTTGTCGAAAATGGAAGTCATTCCAATTTTCTTACCAATTAATCCTGGCATTTTATTCTGTTTTTACCTGTGTTAGACTTTGATTTCAACTTCAACTCCACTGGGCAACTCAAGCTTCATGAGTGCATCAATGGTCTTGGGAGTGGAACTGTAAATGTCCAGCAGCCTTTTAAATGAGCTTAACTGGAACTGCTCCCTTGATTTCTTGTTCACAAATGGAGACCTCAGAACTGTGTACACCCTCTTGTGGGTGGGAAGTGGAACAGGTCCGCTAACCACAGCGCCGGTGGACTTCACTGTCTTTACAATCTTCTCGGCTGATTTGTCAACCAGGTTATGATCGTATGACTTCAACTTAATTCTAATCTTCTGACTCATTATCGAACGAATTATATATATGCTTTACCTGTTACTTTTTCCAACACCTCTTTGGCGAGGTTGGGAGGCATGGCCTCGTAATGACTGAACTCCATGGTAGAACTTGCCCGGCCTGAGGAGAGCGTCCTGAGCACTGTCACATATCCGAATTGCTCGGACAGCGGTACCCTGGCTTTGATCACACGGGCCCCGGCCTTGGAATCCATTCCTGCCACCTGGCCGCGCCTTTTATTCAGGTCGGAGATCACATCGCCCATATACTCTTCGGGGGTGACCACCTCCACTGCCATGATGGGTTCCAGCATGACCGGGCTGGCCTTGGTTGCAGCATGCTTGAAAGCCTGCCTTGCGGCGATCTCAAAGGATAACTGGTCCGAATCCACTGCATGGAAAGAACCATCAGTCAGCCTCACTTTTAAATTTTCGATGGGGTATCCCGCCAGCGGTCCGTTGAACATGGCATTCTTGAAACCTTTCTCCACCGAAGGGATATATTCTTTGGGGATATTGCCTCCCCTGATCTCGTTCAGGAATTGCAGCCCCTTGACATTTTCATCAGCGGGACCAATAAATACCTCTATGTCGGCAAATTTACCACGGCCCCCGGTCTGCTTTTTGAAGACTTCCCGGTGTTTTACCTCGGTGGTCAATGCCTCTTTGTAGTTCACCATGGGGGCACCCACGTTGCACTCCACCTTGAACTCGCGCTTCAGGCGGTCCATGAGGATCTCCAGGTGCAGTTCGCCCATGCCGTTGATGGTGGTCTGACCGCTTTCCACATCGCTTCTGATCTGGAAGGTGGGATCCTCCTCGGCCAGCTTATTCAGGGCTATTCCCAGCTTGTCCGCATCGGCCTGGGTTTTGGGCTCAATGGCAATCCCAATCACCGGTTCGGGGAAGTCAATGGATTCAAGGATCATGGGTTTCCCCACGTTGGTAATGGTGTCGCCGGTCCTCAGCTCCTTCAGTCCCACCACCGCACAAATATCTCCGGCTCCGATCTCTTTCAAGGGATTCTGCTTATTGGCGTGCATCTGGTAGATGCGGCTGATCCGCTCCTTCTTCTCGGTCCGGTTGTTATAGACCATCACTCCTTCCTGGAGCAGTCCCGAGTAAACCCTGACGTAGGCAAGCCTGCCCACAAAGGGATCTGTAGCGATCTTGAAGACCAGACCGGTCAGGGGCTCATCGCTATTGGGCTCCCTGGTGATCTCCTTTTCGGTCCTTGGATCGATCCCTTTCACAGCGCCCACATCCATGGGGCTGGGAAGCAGGTCGCATATGCCATCCAGAAGCCGCTGGATCCCCTTGTTCTTGAAGGCGGAACCACACAGCACCGGAACGATCTGCATATTGATGGTGGCGCGGCGTGCGTAGGACATGAACTCTTCCACTGAGATGGATTCCCTGTCTTCAAGGAACCTTTCCAGCAGGTCATCGTCTGAAACACAGACAGCCTCCACCAGCTTCTCCCTCCACTCTTCAACTGTATCCACAAGATCCTCAGGGATCTCACAATATTCGTATTTCATTCCCAGGGTCTCGTCCTCTTTCCAGACGATGGCCCTGCGTTCGATCAGGTCGACGATCCCTTTAAAGTTCTCTTCAGCCCCGAAAGGGATCTGAAGGGGAACCGGATTGGAACCGAGCTTATCCTTTATCTCCTGTACCACACCGAAAAAATCAGCGCCCACACGGTCCATCTTGTTTATAAATGCCATGCGGGGTACCTTGTACTTGTCGGCCTGGCGCCAAACGGTTTCTGATTGGGGTTCTACGCCTCCCACTGCACAGAAAACAGCCACAGCCCCATCCAGCACCCTCAACGAACGTTCGACTTCAACTGTGAAGTCAACATGGCCCGGTGTATCAATAATATTGATCTTGTACACCTGGTCGTTGTGGTTCCAGAATGTGGTGGTTGCTGCTGATGTGATGGTGATTCCGCGCTCCTGCTCCTGTACCATCCAGTCCATAGTAGCGGCCCCGTCATGGACCTCACCGATGCGATGGGTGATACCCGTATAGAACAATACGCGTTCTGTAGTGGTAGTCTTCCCGGCATCGATGTGTGCCATGATCCCGATGTTTCTTGTATGTTTAAGATCTGGGTTCATAAGTGTCACACACTTACCTTTCAATAAATGCTATTTCAATAATGTATTAGAACCTAAAATGTGCAAAGGCCTTATTGGCCTCAGCCATGCGGTGCGTATCTTCTTTCTTTTTATAAGCACCACCTTCGTTATTATATGCTGCAATAGTCTCTGCTGCCAATTTTTCGCTCATGGATTTTCCGGCACGCTTGCGGGAAAACAGAATCATGTTCTTCATGGAGATGGAGACCTTGCGATCGGGCCTCACTTCCATGGGAACCTGAAAGGTGGCTCCGCCAACCCTCCGGCTCTTCACCTCCACGTGAGGCGTAATGTTATCCAGTGCTGCCTTGAATATCTCCAGGGCTGGTTTTCCTTCATCCTTTGTCCGACGCTCCACAATATCCATGGCCTCGTAAAAGATATCGTATGCCTTGCTCTTCTTTCCGCTGAGCATCATGTTATTCACAAAACGCGTTACATAGGGATCGTTGTACCTTGGATCCGGCAGGATAATTCGTTTTTTTGGTTTAGTTTTTCTCATTGTGACAACACCTATATATATAAGCTACTATTTCTTCTTGGGTCTCTTGGTTCCATATTTGGATCTGCGCTGGGTCCTGCCTTCCACTCCTGAAGTATCCAGGGCGCCACGAATAAGGTGGTACCTGACACCAGGAAGGTCCTTCACCCTTCCGCCACGGATCAGCACGATGGAGTGCTCCTGGAGGTTGTGACCTTCACCCGGAATGTAGGCGTTCACCTCTTTCTGGTTGGTGAGCCTTACCCGGGCCACTTTACGCATGGCTGAATTTGGTTTTTTAGGTGTCGTGGTGTAGACACGCACACAAACACCACGCCTCTGGGGACATGAATCCAATGCGGGAGCTTTGCTCTTATCGTTCAGTTTTTTCCGGCCTTTACGAACTAATTGTTGAATCGTCGGCATACTGTATTGATAGTTATATGAATATACGACTGTTAATTTCGGTTCGCAAAGGTATTCTTTTTTTTAAAAAAACAAGAATTTTTTATTGAATAATTTCCCTGAACGGGGGCTCTGCCGGGTTTGTGAGAATTTATAGGGGATTCAGCAATTGGAAATCCGGATTTCTGTCCATGAAGGATCCGTTTTAAACAATCCGGAGGGTTGTTGTTCGGGTGACCGGGGATCAATATTTGGAATTTCCTCCCTCCCGTTTTATCAGTTGTGAAGAAACAAAATTTTATTACTTTTGCATGACTAAAACTCAGGGTACCAGAACAACTCGTATTGTATAACAAATTGAATCCCAATTATTTAATTTCCGATGAAGACATACTCAACCAACCAGATTAAAAACATCGCCCTGCTTGGTAATTCAGGCTCAGGAAAAACCACGCTGGCCGAGGCCATGCTTTTCGAAGGCGGGGTCATTGACCGCAGGGGTGACGTGGTCCATAAAAACACCGTATCCGATTTTAACCTGATCGAACATGAGAACCAGACTTCCATGTTCTCAAGCATCATGTACACCGAGTACAACGGAAAAAAGATAAACCTGCTGGATGTACCCGGGGCAGACGACTTTGTGGGAGGGACTGTATCCAGCCTTCATGTGGCCGATACCGGTGTGATCCTGGTCAATGCACAGAACGGGGTTGAGGTAGGTACCGAGATCCACAGCAGGTGGCTGGAGAAATTCCGAAAACCGGCGGTGGTGGTAATCAACAAGTGCGACCACGACCATGCCAATTTCGAGAAGGCTTTCGAATCCGTTAAGGATAGCCTGGGAGGCCATGCAGTGCTTGCACAGTACCCGGTAAATGCGGGACCCGGGTTCGATTCCATTGTGGACATCATCCAGTTTAAGCTTTACAAATATTCAAAGGATGGCGGCAAACCGGAGGTGACCGACATTCCTGATTCGGAAATGGAGAGGGCTGAAGAGCTCAGAAATGAACTGATTGAAAAGGCTGCTGAAAACGATGAAGCCCTCATGGAGATCTTTTTCGAAAATGACGGCCTCACCGAAGATGAGATGCGCACCGGGATCACAGCCGGTGTGGTAGCCCGCGGAATGTTCCCGGTCTTCTGCATGGCAGCCAAGCACAACATGGGTGTGGGCCGCTTCATGGAGTTTATCACCAACGTGGCTCCTTCGGCCAACGAACTCCCGCCTGCAACCACGGTGGACGGCACCGAGGTGAAATGCGTGGCCACAGGGCCAACCTCCCTGTTTGTCTTTAAAACCACCGTGGAGTCGCACATCGGGGAGATCAACTTCTTCAAGGTCCTCTCAGGCGAACTCAAGGAGGGTGCCGATCTGATCAACAACACCACCCGGAACAAGGAGCGTTTCTCCCAGATTTTCGCACCCCTTGGAAAGAACCGTGAGAAAGTCACTTCGCTGGTTGCCGGTGACATCGGCTGTACCGTGAAGATGAAGAATACAAAAACCAACCACAGCCTCTCATCACCTGATGTATCCTATGTATTTGGCAAGGTGCCATTCCCGGAACCCAAATTCAGGACCGCCATCAAACCCGTGAGCGAAGGAGATGACGAGAAGCTGGGCGAGGCACTGACCAGGATCCACCAGGAAGATCCAACCGTGATTGTGGAATACAGCAAGGAGCTGAAACAGATCATTCTGTCCGGACAGGGTGAATACCATCTGAACATCGTGAGGTGGCACCTGGATAATATATACAAGGTGGAAACCGCCTTTGTGGCCCCCAAGATCCCATACCGTGAAACCATCACCAAGGCTGCACAGTCCGATTACCGACACAAGAAACAATCAGGGGGTGCGGGCCAGTTCGGTGAAGTCCATATGATTATCGAACCCTATACGGAGGGATCGGAACCCAAACCCATGTTCAAACTGGGAGGCAAGGAGTACAAGATGGCCAACCGCGGAGTGGACAGCCATAAACTGAGCTGGGGTGGTAAACTGGAATTTATCAACTGCATTGTGGGCGGCTCCATCGATGCCCGCTTCCTGCCGGCCATCCTCAAGGGGATCATGGAGAAACTGGAAGAGGGACCCCTCACCGGATCCTATGCCCGCGACATAAGGGTCTACGTGTATGACGGCAAGATGCACCCGGTAGACTCCAACGAGATCTCCTTCATGCTGGCCGGACGGAACGCCTTCAGCAAGGCCTTCAAAACCGCCGGGCCCAAGATCATGGAACCTGTCTACGAAGTGGAAGTACTGGTTCCCTCCGATTACATGGGTGACGTGATGAGCGACCTGCAGGGCAGGCGCGCCGTCGTACAGGGGATGTCCAGCGAAAAGGGATTTGAGAAGATCACCGCCAGGGTACCCCTTGCGGAGATGAACAAATACTCCACGGCCCTGAGTTCACTGACCAGCGGACGCGCCATGTACAGCATGAAATTCGATGAGTATGCCCAGGTACCGGGTGAGATCCAGGATGAACTGCTGAAGGCTTACGAAGCGGAACAGGAGGAAGAATAGATCGCTCCAGGGTATATAATATGGCGCCTGAATTTGTACGGGGTACAAACTCAGGCGTCTTTTTTTTTGCCATTTGGGACTTACGCAAGCTCTTGCTATATTTACCATCGGTCGGGTATGAACGAAGGAGATGTGCAGGTGAATGCCTGGCTGTGTTCCTGAACAGTAAACAGATCTTATCATGGGAAAAAACCTTTCTTCCCTTGCGCTCTTCTGTATGCTCCTGGCCGGACCCCTGTGCCATTCCCAGACCTCTGTAAAAATCTCGGATCCGCGTTTAGAGCTGAAGGATAACAAAGTACACATCTACTATGATATCCTCGAAGGAGATCCGGCTGAGAAATATATCATTACCCTGGATATCAAGGATGAGAAGGGCAATCCTTTCAGCCTGAATACACTGACAGGGGACATCGGGGAGGTGGAAAACGGGGGTGCGAACAAACACGTCACGTGGGACCTGCAGGTTGACGATATCCAGATCGACGCAGATGTTTTTGTGAAGATCAGAGC
>JAHEEC010000012.1:51054-60211 GCA_024640885.1 Bacteroidota bacterium
TCCACCTCCTTCAACCGCACCACTATTATACTGCAATCCCTGGCTCTTCCCGGCCTGGGATTATCCCGGGTAACGGGGAATCCGCACTGGATCAGGGGGGCCGCAGGATACGCGTGTATTGCGGGTTCCCTCGCAATGAACAGGGTGGCCTCCCGAACCTTTGGCACCATTGAAGACCTTGATGATCCCCTGGATGCGGAGGATGCGTTCCACAAATCAGTACGGCAGGACAACTTTTCCGAAGGATTGGCTTACGCTGCCATCGGAATCTGGGTGGCCGATATCATCTGGACCTGGGTAGGAACCTCAGACCTGGGCAAGGGTGCCTCCGTGAGCCAAAATATTTCCATAGGAGCTGACTTTGATCCTCTTTCATTTGCACCCCTGGTTTGTTTCAGATACACTTTTCACACAACCAAATGAGCAGAAAACCTTACCTGATCCTATGTATGATCCTGGCGGCCACTGCATTTACTGCAGGTTCCCTTCCCGTTTACGGACAGGAGGTGGAAAGCGGGACCGTGAGATTTCACATTGACAATATTCCTGATGCCCAACCCCCGGCCATTAAATTAATTTCACCATATATTACCGGTGAAGAGGCATTTCGAACCAGTGCAAAGGAGCTTGATGTGATCGGAGAGGTTCACGATGAAAGCGCGGTGAGGTTTATCTCCGTGAATTCCGATGTTCGGAACATCAACCAGGAGGGGGTTTTCTCAGCCAGGGTGGCACTGGTACCCGGTATAAACCAGGTGAGGCTGGTCACGGCCGATGTGATGGAAAACATGGTGGAAAAGGTATTCCTGGTGGAGTACATTCCACCCGAGCCCACCCTGGCAGAAAAGATCTCCCTGAATTCCAGGTATTACGGATTGATTATCGGGATCGACAAATATCAGGATCCCGAACTGCCAGACCTGGAGAATCCTGTCAACGACGCAAGGAAACTTCACGACCTGCTTATTTCAAAGTATTCATTCAGGGAGGATGACATTGAATTACTCAGGGATGCCAAGCGCAATGAAATTGTGGCAGCGCTGGATCACCTTTCCAGTGTGGTGACCCCCGAGGACAATGTCCTGATCTTTTATGCCGGTCATGGCACCTGGGACGAGCGGGCCAATGTGGGATACTGGCTGCCTGCCGATGCCTACCAGAACACCACAGCCAACTGGTTCAGGAACAGCACCCTTGTCGATTACCTGAAAACCATCCATTCCAGGCACACCCTGCTGATCACCGATGCCTGTTTTGCCGGGGCAATTTTCAATACCACCAGGGCGGGCTTTGCCTCGGAGGACAAGGCTTATGAGATTCTTTATGAGCTGCCAAGCCGGAAAGCCATGACCAGCGGGACCGTAACGGAGGTGCCCGACCGGAGTTCCTTTACCAGGTACCTCCTCGAAAGGCTGGAAAAAAATAGCGATACCTACCTCTCTTCGGAGCAACTGTTCAGCAGTTTCCGCATCGCGGTGATCAACAACAGCGATGCCATCCCCCAGTTCGGGGAGATCAGGAATGTGGGCGATGAAGGGGGTGATTTTATTTTCCTCAGGAAAAAATAAGAAGTGATGCCATGACTCCTAAAAGAACACATAGTTTCCCCCGGACGGTTCCGGTAGTGATCGGAACCATATTCACTTTGCTGTGCACCCTGACCTGTGAGCGGATTGAACCGGCATCGGAGCTGGTCCTTAAAACCGAGTCGGTCACGGAGCGGGGAGCAGGAGAATATCTCCTTACCGGCCGCATCATCAATGTGGGGGACGACCCCATCGAGCAGCACGGATTCTGCTGGGCTCCTTCCGCAAATCCCACCATCAATGATGAAGTTACAAACCTGGGGAGAAGAGAGGAAGCGGGCACATTCACCAGTACCATCGCCGGACTGCCGGGGGCTATCAATTTTTCCGTTCGGGCCTACGTAACCAACAGCCAGGGGACCACCTACGGGAAGGTACTGACATTCACCACTCCACGGCCGGACCTTCCGGAGGTGGTAACCCTCGGGGTGGAAGATATTACGGAAACGGAAGCCATATGTCATGGGGTGGTCATTTCAGACGGGCGCGATCCCGGCACCGAAAGGGGGATTTGCTGGAGCACCTCGCCCGACCCCACCCTTGAGGATGCGCACCTCGGGACCGGTACGGGACCCGGGGACTTTGTCATCCAGTTATCCGGCCTTAATTGCAGTAAAATATATTATGCAAGGGCCTATGCCTCCAACTCGGCAGGGGTGGTCTACGGAGAAAACGTGCTCTTTTCCACACCCGAATGTAAACTCACCAAGGGAGTTTTCATTTTCAGCGACAGGGATGGGGTCTGGATGATGAATGAACTGGGGGAACGGGCACCTTTCCTTTCGTTGGCCAGCCGTGACCTGGAGGTATACGAGGGAAAGATCTATGTGCACAATGGACACGATGTTTCAGTATATGACCAGTTGGGGAACCTGGTCAGGAGCGTTACCATTGACAGCCAGGTCGATTATCCCTACAAGATGGTGGTATTGCCCGGTGAGCAGATGGCATTCCTGGATAATACAGCCGATCTGGTGAGCATCACCAATTCGGCGGGAGCGCTGATCAAAGTGATCTCTCTGACCGGTGCACCTGCTGATGCAAGTGCACAATCGGTAAACGGGATTGTGGTTGGAAATACCCTGGTGATCTCCGAGACAGGGAACGGAATTCTTGTGGGCATCGACCTGGGGACTTACAAATGGTCCGTGTTCAGGGATTTCCAGCATCTTTCAGGATGGCTGGGAGACATCGATTTTTCAGAAGGATCCTATTTTATGGTTCAGGCCAGAAACATCTATGCGTTCGGAGACCAGGAGGGTGAGACCCTGCTGGCGGAGATGCCCGAAGGAAATAACATCGATATTGCCGTGCTGGGAAACTTCGCCTATGTCACCTCCAATTTCGGCAACAAGGTATTCAGGGTCAACATCCAGAACGGCAGTTATGAAGTAATTTCGGCAGGGCTCAACTACCCCCAGAGTATCGAACTGGTGCGGTAGCCAGAGCCAGTTAATCAATTGGGCCTGGATTCCCGGCTCTGATCCAGCGGGTTCCCCGGGCTAACCGTTTTGCGTACCAACCTTTGCACGGGCAGTTGTAAAAATTGCTTATCTTGGTTTTATACCAATCCCTTTGAATCCCATGAAAAAAAAGATCCTGTGGACAATCCTGGTAATCACCACGGTTGCTGCCTCCGGTCAGGATACCCTGAAGTCCGTTACCGTCGATCAGCTCCTGACCCTGAAAGGGGTCAGCGACCTGCAGATCAGTCCCGATGAAATGTGGATCGCATATGCAGTGTCGTCCATCGATACTGCCAAAGACAAGTCATTTAATCAGATCTGGATGGTTCCGGCTGATGGTGGGGACCCCATCCCGATGACCTCCAGGGAGAGCTCGGCCAGCCGTCCCCGCTGGAGCCCGGATGGAAAGTACCTCTCCTTCCTGGCCGCAAAAGGCGAAAATGCAAAGGCCCAGGTGTGGAACCTTAACCGCCTGGGCGGGGAGGCCATCCAGGTGACCGCCATCAAACAGGGAGTCTCTGCATATGACTGGTCGCCAGACGGTCAAAGGCTGATGCTTGTGCTGAAGGACCCGAAACCAGCAGAGCTGACCAAGGACACCAAGGACGATAAGAAACCCCTTCCCTATGTCATAGACAGGATCTTCTTCAAAGAGGACAATGAGGGGTACCTGGATCGCAGGAGGGATCACCTCTACATATTCACTCCAGGGGATACGGCCGCCACTCAGATCACCTCGGGGGATTATGACGACTCCGGTCCCAGGTGGAGCCCCGATGGGAAATCCATCGTTTTCGTAAGCAACCGGTCCGGGAATCCTGACCTCAGTTATGATTCAAACTTATGGATCGTTCAGGCCGACAACAGGGACAAGGGCGCCCGGATCAGGCAGCTGACCACCAACCCGGTCTCCGATGAATCCCCGGAGTGGAGCCCCGATGGCAGCTCCATCGCCTATGTGACCACCCTGGACGACGCAATCATGCCATTTTCCATGGAGTACCTGGCCCTTGTTCCGGCAGCGGGCGGGACCCCTGAACTGCTGGCCCGGAATCTGGACAGGAGGGTATTCAGCCCGAAATTCTCCAGGGACGGGAAAATGATCTATTTTGGAATGGAAGACCGGGGGAAGAGGGTCCTGGCATCGGTTTCTCCAGGCGGGGGGAAACCTGTTCCCCTGGTGAATGGCAACCTTTCGGTTTCGGACTACAAGGTTGGGGCGAAGGGGATCTATACCATCCATGAATATTCCGACAGGCCTCCGGAGGTCTACCGGTGGGGGAGCGAATCCGCTCAAAAGCTGACCACCGTCAACGATTCATTGCTGGCCCACATGCACCTTGAACCTTATGAAAAGGTGCGTTTCAAAAGCAAGGACGGAACCCCCGTGGAGGGTTTTGTGATCAAACCTGCGGGCTTTGATCCTTCAGGGAAATATCCCCTGATCTTATGGATCCACGGAGGTCCCATCGGCCAGTACACCTACGACCTGCATGCCACCGGCCAGTTCTTTGCGGCCAACGGGTACGTGGTATTGCTCGTGAACCCAAGGGGTTCCACAGGATACGGCGAGGATTTCTGCAAGGCGATTTTTGCGGATTGGGGCAACAGGGATTACGAAGATGTGATGGCCGGGGTGGACCACCTCATCGGGCTTGGTTACGTGGATGAGGAGCGGCTTGGGGTGGGCGGATGGTCCTACGGGGGCATCCTGACCAATTACGTGATCACCCAAACAACCCGGTTCAAGGCCGCCATCTCGGGGGCCAGCCTGGGCATTTTAATGTCCAATTTCGGGCATGACCAGTACATCAAGTGGTACAACGCGGAATTCGGCATGCCCTGGGAGAACAGGGATGTCTGGGAAAGGCTCTCCCCTTTCAATGATGTGGAAAAGATCACCACCCCCACCCTCTGGATCGGGGGTGACGTGGACTGGAACGTTCCCATCATGAATTCGGAACAGATGTACCAGGGCATGAAGGCCCTTGGAAAGGAGACGCAACTGGTGGTCTATCCCGGGGAGCATCACAGCATCCGAAGGCCCAGTTTCCAGAAGGACAGGTATGAAAGGTTTGTGGCCTGGTTTGACAAATACCTCCAATGACCGGCTCCATCAGAAATTGCCGGTTCTTTTATCGCGGATCCACGTAAAGGTCAAGGTGCGTGGGGAATTCCATGCTGTGATGGACGCGGTGCCGCTGTGACCTGTAGGCCTCTGGAGGAGCCCACATGATCGACGGAACAAAGGTCTGCGGGTTGAGATCATACAGGGGGAACCAGGTGCTCTGGACCTGGACCATGAGGCGGTGCCCCGGCAGGAAGGTGTGGTTCATGTGTGGCATGGGGATCTCATAGCCCAGCACCCGGTCCGGCTCCAGTGGTCCCGGAACATCAAGGTTCTCCCGGTAGCGTCCCCTGAATATGTCTGCACTCACCATCAGCTGGTACCCGGACATCTCGAATGACGGATCATCATCCGGGTAGACATCAATGAACTTGACCACCCAGTCCGCATCGCTGCCGGTGGTCTCGGCAAAGAGACGGGCCAGGACGGGACCCCTGACGGTAAGGGGCTCCCGGAGCGGGTCACTCATCCATGTGGCCACATCGGGCCGTCCGTCCACGAACCGCTGGTCCTCTACGAGCCATCTTTGCCACTCGGCTATGGCAGGAGGGTTGCCATATTCGATCCCCCAGTTTGGCCGGGGTTCATAGGGAACCGGTTTGGCAGGATCGGAGGTGAATTCTGTAAAACTGCGTGTTTCTGAAGGCTGAGCAAAGGAGATTCCGCCCCCGGGTTGGAGATAGATGGCAACCTGTTGTTCAAACGGGGGCCATTGTTCGAATTGGCGCCACCGGTTCGATCCGGTTTCAAAGACTGTCACCGGGGCAGGTGCATCCACCGCATCACCATGAAGATAGCGGCGAAGGAACCTGTCCAGCACATCTTCACGGAACCGCCTGGCCGTATTTTCATGGAATTCAATGGCCCCCAGCCTGCTTCCGTCACCAAAGTGCTGGCCGTGGTACCATGGCCCGGCCACAAAGAAATTTTGGTCGTTGTTTTTGTCGTGTCTTTCGAGGGCCGAATAAACCGCCGGGGATCCATAAATATCCTCCTGGTCCCATAATCCGTAGACATGGAGGGCCGGGACCAGGCGTGTGGGAGATTCGAACCAGCGGTCGGCGGCCACCTCCCTCCAATAGGGCCCGTAACTTGGCGACTCCATCAGGCGTCCCCACATCTCGTGGCGCTGGTCCAGCAACGCACCCAGGCTCCTCCCGGCAGCACCCATTCCCAGCAACCATGTGTACTGGTCCTGGATTTCATAGGGATAGGGAGTTACCTTTCCCTTCATGGACTCCATCTCGAAAATGAAAGAGAATGAATAGCTCCCCCGGAACGCACCCCAGTGGAACCAGTCGTCGGCTTTCCACACATCCACCACCGGGTTGAAAGGGACCGCGGCCGCGAGGGCAGGGTGGGGATCCCGCATGGCCGCAAGGGTGAGCCATCCCGGGTAGGAGGTACCCCATATACCCACCCTCCCGTTGGAGGTGATGTGCTTCACCAGCCAATCCACACTATCCCAGGCATCGGTAGTCTCATCCGTCTCCGTCCCGTTAAACACCCCCCGGGGCGCACGGTACATGGCATAATCCCCTTCAGACCGGAAGCGCCCCCTGATATCCTGGAACACGTAGATGTAGTCGTTGCCCATGTACTGGGCGCCCGTCATGACCGCAAGACGGGTGGTGGGGCGGTCGCCAATCACCCCCGTGGCATCGTAGGGGGTGCGTTCAAGCAGGATGGGCAACGGTTCCCCGGATTCTTTCGGGATCAGCACCAGGGTGTAAAGCTTCACCCCATCCCTCATGGGCACCATCTCCTCGCGCATTTCAAAATCGTCGGTTGGAAAGGCCACCCGAAGGGGAACCTGGGCCCTTGCCGAGGGTTGGATCATGCACAGTGAAACAAGGAGGATGCCCACCGGGGCCCACCCTTTTGATGTGAAGTTCGTTGTTTTCATGGGTTACAGAATATTTTCAGGAAGCTGGATTGAACCAGGGTCAAATCACAATATACGACCAATAATCCCGGGAAAAAAGTCCCCCGTTCAACCGGATCGGGTTATTTCACATCACCTGCTGAGGATGCGCCGTTTGCCATAAATATCCTATCTTTTATTGCTTAATTAAAATCAGGATGGTATGAAACGTTATCTGGCATGGATCCCTTTTATCCTGGGATCCATCTGGTCCCAGGGGCAGGATGCCGGGAGGGGGCTTCCTCACTCCTCAAACAGCGATTATGCGCGGGTGCAGGAGATGGCCTTCGGGGTCCTGGCCTCCGGATTCAACGCCGGTGAAGGTTACAGCCAGGTCTGGGCCCGTGACCTGAACACGTTTATCAAATTCTCGTGCAGGGTGCTGGCACATGAGGTAGTCAGGGACGCCCTCCTTAAATTCTTTTATTTCCAGGGATCGGACGGGAACATGATCGACGGGTACGAGGAGGCGGACCCTGATTACGAGGTGGACAACTACCATGTCTATGCCAGGTATGATATGCCCGGTTATGTCTTCCACAAGAACACCGTGGAGACCGACCAGGAAACCTCGCTGGTGCAGGCAGTCTACAAGTATATTCAGGAAACCGGGGATTCGGGAATCCTGACCGAAGAGGTGAATGGAATGCCTGTCATTGCCAGGATGAACCTGATGCTGGATTTTCTGATGAAACACAGGTTCAATGCCGAATACGGCCTGATCTGGGGCGCCACCACCGCCGATTGGGGCGATGTCCAGCCCGGGCACCCATGGGGAGTGAAACTGGATGACCAGTCTGTGGTCTCCATGGATGTGTATGACAATGCCATGATGCTGATCGCCATTGAAAATTTCCTTGAACTGAGTCCCGATACCGCATGGAACGCCCGTTGGGAAAAGGTGTACCGGGAGATCAGGCTGAATACCAGGAAATACCTCTGGGACGAGAGCCTCAGGAAATTCATACCGCATCTCTACCTGGATTGCAAAGCATTCGAAGGATTGGATGAGCGCCGGATCTACTATCACGGAGGGACCATCGTGGCCATGGAAGCCGGACTGCTCACAAGGGAGGAGATCATCCTTTCGCTAAGGAAGATGAGGGAGAATGTGGAGGCGGCCGGTGCACAATCCATCGGCCTGACCCTCTATCCGGCCTATCCCGACGGAACCTTTGAGAACCAGGGAATGGGGAGTTACCAGTATCAGAATGGCGGGGACTGGACCTGGTTCGGCGCCAGGATCATCCCTGTGCTGGTCAGCAACGGCCTTCTGGATGATGCCGTCAAAGAGTTGAAGCCCTTTGTGGAGCGGGTGCTTAAGAATGATGGTTTTTTTGAATGGTATACCCTTGATGGAGCACCAAGGGGCTCCGGCGTATTCAAGGGATCCGCAGGGGTATTGCTGGAGGCTATTTCGGCCGTTGACTCAGCCCTCTAGCCCTCCTCCCCTTCCAACTTTATGACTTATTTCAGAAGTCCCGTGAGCATCACATCCAGGGACTCACCCCTGAGATACTTGCCCACGATGATGCCATTTCCGTCGATGAGGAAGTTCATGGGGATCATCTGCACATGGTACATGGCAGCCGCAACTGATTGCCATCCTTTCAGATCGCTCACATGGTTTTTCCATTCAAGACCGTCCTTCTGGATGGCACCCACCCAATCCTCCTTCCGCCTGTCCAGGGAGATCCCGTACACCGTAAATCCCGATCCCCCGGTAAACTCCTTCTCTTTGAACTTGCGGTAGGTTTTCACCAGGTTGGGGTTCTCTGCCCTGCAGGGCCCGCACCATGCGGCCCAGAAGTCTATGAGCACCATCTTCCCCCGGAGTGAAGAGAGGGCGATCGTCTCCCCGTCGGGTGACTCAAAAACCAGTTCGGGGGCCTGCTGCCCGATTCCGATCCCTACCTGCACGACCTGGTTTTCTGCTCCGGGGTTCTCCTTTGGTGTCCCCGCTCCCGATTTGGAACTGCATGACAGCATTAACATGGAGACAAACAGGAGGGCACAGATTCTTTTCATGGTTCAGGTTTTTTTGTTCAGGTTT
>JAHEEC010000013.1 GCA_024640885.1 Bacteroidota bacterium
TTGTCACATGTTCCTCACCCGATGCAGGCCCGGTGGGGTTGTGCAGGATCCCATCCGCGTATCCGGCGTAGGTGCCTGTTGCATACCAGTCGGAACAGAACTCGGCCACGTTACCCAGCATGTTGACCAATCCGAAGGGATTTTCCCCTGCGGCATCCGGGTTGGCTGTTCTGGCGCCGCTGTTTTCAGCATAAATGATGTAACTGTTGATACCCGTGGTATCCACCCCGAAAAGCTTATTCCTGATCCCTTTTTTCACATAGCGCTTTGGATCTCCATCAAAAAAGTAGGGTGAGGAGGTCCCCCCCCTGGCTGCATATTCCCATTCAGCTTCGGTGGGAAGCCTGTATGATTTCCCGGTAATCTTTGAGAGCCACTGGCAATAGACCCCGGCTGCATGGTGGGTCATGGACATGGCGGGCATTTTGCCCTTGCCCCAACCCTGATCCGGGGCCCCGTAGGGGGGGGTTGGACCGGAGATTGCATCCACGTTTCCTGTGTTCTTCTGAAGGTAAGAATCTGTGGTTTTTCCCCTGGCTCCTGTGAGTTTAAAGAAGGTCATATATTCATCCCATGAGACTTCGATCCTTGCCATAAAAAACGGGCTGATTGAAACCTCTTTTACCGGGCCTTCATCGGATCCCCTGAACGGCTCATTTTCCGGGCTGCCCATGCTAAAAGTCCCTCCCGGGATAGCCACCATTTCAAAACTTACACCGGAACCGGGTATATATTCTGTGAAGTTGTTAAAGCCATCCATCACCCCGGGTTCCGTATAGATTTCTGTGGCCACATCTTCGGCGATACCAAAAGAGCTATTTTGTTCATGCATCCTGTCGGGATCATAATGTCCTACAGTGATGTGGCAGTTGATGCAATGAAGTTCCCCGGCATGTTGTTCATAGTACAGGTGGGCTTCACGGCCTTTTTGAGTGAGGCCCAGTGGAAAGTTATTCTGGTGACAATGGACGCATGAGGTCTTAAAGGTATGGCCCTGTGCATATTCGATCTGTGACTTGGCTTCCCAGTTGAAGCTTTCGGGATCTTTGAACACTTTTCCCCAGACATCCCTGATCCCTGTCCGGGCCTTCTCCACAAGGTAACCCTCCCCGTGGGGGGGCAGGTGGCAATCCACGCAATGGACCTGGATCCCCACTTTATTGTCCACATGCGTGGAACGTTTCCAGGTCTCGGTGGCCTGTGGATGGATATGGCACGAAGCACAGAATTCATCAGTGGAGCTCCATGTCACACCCTTGTTTCCAAAGAAAAAAATAAGGGCGGTACCCACCATCCCTATCAGGATCATTAATCTCCGGGATTTCATTCTTTTTCCTCTCATTATCAGGGCTCTTAAAGAAAGTAAATTTTTCGGCCAGATTCAAGCTGAATGCGACAGAGACATTTATTTAAATAGATTCTATTGAGGGGTGAAAGTCCGGGGTCTGAAACATATGAAAGGGAAGTCGCGTATACATTCGATGGAATGTAGCCCGCAGGCCCGGACCCGCATCATCGGGCAAAGGATCTGTCCCAACAAAAGATCGGTTCACTCCTGATTAGACTCTTAGATGGAATTGAAATGGATAAAATGCACCCCACGGTTATCATTAAGCAACTCTCTGAAGAGGAACGCCGCTTCCTCAGTCACCTGGTCAAAAATGGCGGACCTGAACCTGGTGAATACAAGGAATTTACGGCCATAGTAAACAACCTTGAAGATGAAGAACTCGAGTTTTTCAGGGAGGTGATCAGGGACTCTTTAAATGTGAATACTTTGATAGGTCATGGATATGTAAAGCCCTTTGGATATCCGGGGGATTTTTCCATAATCCACAATATTTACAGGGTATATGTGAATCCTGACCAAAAATACAGCAACTGGGACAGGTTTTTCCAGGACCAGGAAGGGGCACATGCGGTGAGGAACCGCAAGGACTATTTTTTAAAACGCTGCGCGGAAATCGATGCATTCGATCACAGGGAGAAAAGGGTACTGATATTAGGTTCGGGACCCGCCACTGATGTGAATGATTACCTGAGAAGTCACCCCGAGAGCAAGATCCATTTTGACCTGGTGGATTTTGATCAGAATGCCATCGATTTTGCAAAATCTCAAAATGAGGATTTCAGCAATTCGATTGATTATTTTAAGATCAATGTACTGAGGTTCAAGCCATACCAGTGGTATGACCTGATCTGGAGCGCCGGGCTCTTTGATTATTTCAAGGACAAGCATTTTGTGTACATGATCAACAAATATTACAAATACCTCAACGAGGGCGGTGAATTTATCATAGGCAACTTCTCAAACAGCAACCCCACCCGAAGGCTCATGGAGGTGCTGTCCGACTGGTATTTGAATCACCGGTCAAAATATGACCTGGTGAGGATGGCCCTGGAAGCGGAGGCACGGGAGGAGAATATTGATGTGGAGATGGAAGAACTTGGCGTCAACCTTTTCCTAAGAATAAAAACTGCATAACGATGGAATGGAGGACCCTGATTAAGGCAAACCTTTTCGGCCTCTCAATTCATGGCCGCGATGACTGGAGGCTGAACAGGCTAACCCTTGCTTTTACCGGAGAGATCCAGAAATACGAAAAGGATTTCAGGAACGATTATTTTATGCGTTCTCTCAATCCATTCAGGTTTTCCCTGGTACTGGCCATCTTCTTCTTTGGCATCTTTGCTTTCCTGGATGCCCTGCTGCTTCCCGAACTGAAAAATTTATTCTGGTTCATCCGGTTCGGGATCATCACCCCGGTGCTGGTGTCGGTTATTTTATTCTCCTTCTCTCCGGCCTTTAAAAGATACATGCAGCCTGTGCTCTCGTTGATCATGTACCTCACAGGGCTTGCAATCATCGTGATGATCATTTTTGCGGCAAACATATTGGATCATTACACCTATTATGCAGGCCTGATCCTTATTTTCATATTCGGATTTACCTTTATCAAGGCCCGTTTCATCTATGCAACCATCGCGGGCTGGTCCATTGTGGCCTCCTATGAGATCGCGGCCCTCTGGTTATCAGATACGCCCATTGAAATCCTGATCAACAACAACTTCTTCTTTATTAGCGCAAATGTGATCGGGATGTTCATCAGTTACTTCATGGAACACTCTGCCAGAAGGGATTTCTATATGAGGATTCTCCTGGAGAAGGAGCAAAAGAAGGTAAAGTCGGCCAACAATGCACTGGAAAAAAGAGTTCAGGAGAGGACCCGGCAGCTCACCTCAGCCAACAAGGACCTTCAGAAGGAGATCGAAATCCGGAAGCACCATGAAAAGGAAAAAACCAAGCTGGAGGATCAGTTGCTGCAGTTGCAGAAAATGGAGACCATTGGAACGCTTGCAGGGGGGATTGCACATGATTTCAATAACATCCTGACTCCCATTCTGGGATATACAGAAATGGCGCTTGAGGAGTTGTCAGAGGAGAGTGTGTTGAGATATGATATTGAACAAATCAACAGTGCGGCTACCCGGGGCAAGGACCTGGTTCAACAGATCCTTACCTTCAGCCGCCAGGTGGATTTTGATAAAAAACCCCTTCAGCTGGATGAAGTGGTGAAGGAGGTATTGAAGCTCATCAGGGCATCATTTCCATCCAATATAGAGATCCGGCAGGAATTGAGTACGGATTGCGGGACGGTGCTTGCGGATGCCACTCAAATGCACCAGATCATCATGAACCTTTGCACCAATGCATACCATGCCATGATGAGCAATGGAGGAGAGCTTCTTGTGAAGCTTGACAAGGCTAAGGTTGGTGCCCGGAACCTTAACGGTTCGGCCAAGATCCAGAAGGGCACCTACGTGAGACTCACCATTTCAGATACGGGGCACGGGATGGATAAGAGGACCATGGAAAGGATCTTTGAGCCTTTTTTCACCAGGAAAGAGGTGGGATCCGGTTCGGGACTTGGATTATCGGTGGTTCATGGAATCGTCTCCAATAACCACGGGCACATTGTGGTAAAAAGTGAACCGGGAGAAGGGGCTACTTTCATGATCTACCTCCCCCAGCATTCTGAAAAATATATCCCGGAAACCAGTGTTTCCCAGAAAGTGAAAAAGGGGCATGGGAGCATCCTTTTTGTAGACGATGAGAAGGAGATCACATTTATGGGAAAGAGAATGCTGGAAAGCCTGGGTTACACGGTGGATATAAAAACAGACAGCCAGAGTGCACTGCTGGATTTTAAAAAGGATCCCTACAAATATGACCTGCTGGTTACAGATCAGGCCATGCCCAAGATGATGGGTACCGAATTGATCGGAAAAATAAAGCAGATTCGTCCCGATCTTAAATCGATCATTATCACAGGCTACCAGGATTCCATCCCAAAGAGTGCCATGGACCTGTACGGTATTGCCGATATTATTTCAAAACCGCTCATATTGAGCGAATTCAGTGAACTGATACGGAAGGTATTAAACCAGAAAAACATTAAAAAAGCTTCATGATGCAAAGAATCCTGATAATAGATGACGAACCCCATATCCTGTTGATGCTGAAAAAGATGCTCGAGCGGGTGGGGTATGAAACCGATCTGGCCTCCAACGGAGTGGAGGGATTGCAGTTGTTTCACAGGAATCCTGTAAACCTGGTCATCACCGATATCATCATGCCGGAGAAGGAGGGCCTCGAAACCATCCGGGAAATGAAAAAGTCACATCCCGAATTGAAGATCATCGCCATGTCGGGAGGGGGAAAGATCTCCGCCGAGAATTACCTGGAAACTGCAAAAATATTCGGGGCTACCCGGATCATTGAGAAGCCCTTTACCCAGCAGGAAATGGTTTCAGCTGTGCAGGAACTGCTACCGGAAGTTTAGAATAGCAGCAGCGCAGAAAGAAGGGTGGTGGCCATAATGATGATCCGGAAGATCTTTTCCGGAAGCAATCGCACCACCCAGATGCCAAGAAAGGCGCCTGCTGCTATGGCAGGGATCATCAGCAAATCAAGCACGAAAGAATCAAGGGTAATGGTCTTCCACCACCAGACGTGCAGTGGAACCTTGGAGAGGTTCACGATGAAAAAGAACCAGGCCCCGGTTCCGATATAGATATTTTTTGGCAACCTCATGGAGAGAAGGTAAAGCGCCATAACCGGACCGGCGGCGTTGCCCATCATGGTTGCGAAACCACCCGTAAGTCCCAGGCCCCCGGCAAATAATCCTGAATCGGGAACTTTCATTTTGTGGGATCTCAGGTCCTGCCACACGAGGATCACGATACCGGTCAGCACAATGGCTGCAAGCAACCTGTTGAATGTGGTATCGGAGATGTTTTTTCCCACGAGCGCGGCGGTGATTATCCCCAAAAATGCCCAAGGTATCAACCTGATAATGTGCTTCCATTCCGTATGCCTGTGATACCAGGCCACTGCAAATAGATCCGCGAAGATCAGGATGGGCAGCAAAAGGCCAACCGAGGGTCTTCCGCCAAATGCGTTGGCAAGGATGGGCACCACCATCAACCCCACTCCGGATAAACCTGTTTTTGACATGCCGATCAAAAGAGCGCACAGGAAGAGAAGGCCCCACTGGAGCGATGTCAGTTCATATGATTGGAGAAGTCCTGTCAAAGTGAATTATAGACGGGCCGAATAGTCGATCAGGCTTTGCCACCTTTTTGCATAGGGCGATTTGCCCTTGCTGGCCTCATCCTCGGCAAAGGCAATGATGTTTTCCGGGGAACAGTCTGAATGGTCGCTCATCCACTCTTTCCAGTTGCAGGCAAAAACTTTCTTTCCGCCCATCTCGGTTTCAACGATCATATTGGAAAGGATGGTCACATCGGCTATTTTGTCCCTGGTGTATTCAACAGGCAAAAAGATACCGATGGTTTCATACTTTGACAGCTCCTCCGATAAATTACAGAAGATCTTCCCAAAGTGGAAGGGCATTTCCACCGGTGGGATCATCCCTTCCGAAAAGCCATTTGGAAAAATTTCCCCGATTGAAAAAACCTTGAATAACTCGGCCAGGATCAACGGATCCTTGCCGGAAACAAGAGCCGGCTTCCTTGACTTTACTTCACCACGATAAGTGTCGGCGATCCTCATGATTCCCCTGATGGGGATATGCATGTGGAGGGCCGTGGATAGAATAATGTTATTGAATTCGGTAAACAGTTTGAATATAACACTGTTAAGATCAGCCAGATCTTCCTCCTTATAGAGCTTGGAAACAAGTATGATCTGATCAGAGAAGTTCAGGAACTCGGGCTCAATGACACGAAATCCCCAGGTATAGTTTTTTTTACGCGCGTTATAGATTTCCTGGGCGATCCGTTCATAAAAGACCTGGATCCTGGAAATATCCCCACTCTTCACCATTTCTTCAAATCCGGTGATCTGGATACAAGAACTGACCTGGGAATGTGCTTTGATGGGATCGTTTACAGGTTTATACATACTTTTATGCAATTCATTCATTTGGTTGATTTTAAGCTATCCATTCATACGCAGCAGACCTCATTATGTTACCGGTTCGGTCTCCCGGATCAAATCCTGATGAAGATTTTCCTCCTGTACATGATCAGGGCCGGAATAAAAACGATCCACATGTAAATCACTGCATAGAGCATCGATACGAACTTCGGATCAAGGCCCAGGGGGGTGAGCCCACTCATAAACCATTCATTCAGAGAGGCTCCGCCAATTCTCATTCCATAAAAGACCAGGGTGAGCACTCCAGCCAGCACATATGAAGTGATTGCGTTGGCTCCATAAACCCGGCCGAGAAGGGTCCACCTGGTATGACCCCATATATCGACGATGAGGATGCAGGTGGCCAGGCCCAGCGTTCCAAGCCCGGATGTATAGAGCACGTAGGAACTTGTCCATATATTCTTATTGATGGGAAAGAACCAGTTCCAGATGCCTCCTGCCAGGAACATTGTAAATCCTGCAAAATAAAGCCAGACAAGCCTTTTATTCTCATCCTTGACGGTCAGGTAAAGCTTTCCGATCAGCATCCCGATCATCCCTGTCACGATGGCCGGGAATGTACTGAGGATCCCCTCGGGATCCCATGTTTTTTGCCACATGACCCCGGGAAGGATCAGCGTATCCAGGTAATTGGCCCAGTTCTTTTCGGGCATGGAGAGATCAGGCCTCCCTATCCCCGGTATGGGGATGTAGGCCATTACGATCCAGTAGGCGAGCAAAATGCCAGCGCCAATCCTGATCTGCTGTTTCCAGTTAGTGTTCAGGAACAGGAGTGCACATGCCAGGAATACAAAAGAGATCCTGGGAAGTACCCCTACCCACCGGATTGAATCGAATTGGAATTCCGGAAAGAGCCAGAGGAAGATGCCCAGCACATAAATGTTGACTGACCTGATGATAATTTTCCTGTAAATGCTTTTTTTGGATACATTGGCTTCAAGTCGCTTTGAATAGGCCAGTGCGATGGAGATTCCCACAATAAACAGAAAAAATGGAAAGACAAGATCCGTAATTGTACAGCCGTTCCATTCGGCGTGCTCCAGGGGCCTGTACACGTGACTCCATGAACCGGGGTCATTTACAATCACCATGGCAGCAATGGTAAATCCGCGGAGCGCATCCAGGGAAACCAGCCTTTTGGATTTTCCTGCAGAAGGAGTTTCAGTCATGATCGGTTTTTAAGGGATGATTTAGTAGATTTGTTAGCCGTACTAAACTAGTAAAGAAAAACAGAATATAAAATTCGTGAATGATGAAAAAAGCCCTTGTGTTCATCCAGGTTTCAATTTTTATCCTATCATGCACCCACATTGCAAAACCGGACCACCCTGAAGGCAATGAGGTTGTCCTTGAATGGGAATTTATTGGCAATCAGACATCGGGCCGGCAATACAGTGCGGCCTTCACCCTTGAAAATAAAAGCGAACATACCCTGGGAAACCAGGGATGGGAGCTTTTCTATAATCAAATGGGGGGCGGGATCATCCAGGAATCAGTCACCGGGAAGGTAACCATAGCCCATGTGAACGGGGATCTTTTCAGGATTTCACCCAATGAGGATTTCCTTCTTGAACCCGGACAATCGGTGGAAATCGGATATAACAGCCGTGGAAGAATGGTCAACTATTATTTCTCTCCCGTCGGTCCGTATATGGTATATACGGATGCCGGGGGGAAACAGGGCGCCCTGGCCATTGAGGAGTACCATATCAAACCATTTCCACCTCTTGAGGAGATCTTTATGACGGGAAGGTCCGTTCCTGTTCCGGATGCAGCCTGGATCTACGGGCTAAATATTCAGCAGGCTCTGAAGGATCCGGCCCATATCGGACAGATCATTCCCACTCCAAGAAACGTGGAATACACAGGGAATACCGTAATCCTGGGAGAGCAGCTCATGATCCATTCTGATCAGGGGCTGGATCAGGAGGCCGGTTACCTTGCCAGTATGCTGGAGCAGACCATGGGTAAAGCACCCATGGTGATGCAAAGCACAGCCAGGGGAAGCAATATTATCAGGCTCATTTCGGGTGTTGAGACCGAAGGCCTGATTACGGAATCTTACCATCTTTCGGCCGATCCTGACAATGGAATTGTCATTGCAGGAGGTGGTTCCGCAGGTCTCTTCTACGGCATCCAGAGCCTGCTTGCCATGCTCCCGGTGGAAGCGTGGGCCACGCCCATGTCAACTCTTAAGATCAGGGCGGTGAACATCACGGATAAACCCGCCTTTGCCTACAGGGGGATGCACCTGGATATTGCCCGGAATTATCTTGAACCGAACGCCATCAAGAAACTCATCCAGGTCATGGCCTTCTATAAAATGAACAAACTTCACCTGCACCTTTCCGATGATGAAGGTTGGCGACTTGAGATCCCATCCCTCCCTGAGCTGACTGAAATAGGGGGACACCGGGGCCATACCGCAAACCAAAGGGACCACCTGGATCCCGCCTATGGTTCGGGACCGGATCCTTCTAAAGGGGCAGGACATGGAAGTGGTTTCCTGACCAGGAAGGCCTTTATTGAGATCCTGAGGTTTGCAGGGGATCACCACATCGAAGTGATCCCTGAAATTAACTTCCCGGGTCATGCGCGTGCGGCCATTTATTCCATGGAGACCAGGTACGACCGGCTGATGGAGAAAGGCAAAGAGGAGGAGGCGCTGAAGTACAGGCTGATCGATCCCGATGATGCCTCCCGTTATAATTCGGCACAGAATTTTAACGACAATGTGATCTGCGTTTGCCAGGAGGCTCCGTACCTGTTTTATGAAACCGTACTGGATGAGGTGATGCGCATGTATGAGGAGGCCGGACTGACCCTGAAGGTTTTGCATACGGGTGGTGATGAAGTCCCCCGGGGATCATGGACGGATTCACCGGTCTGTAAATCATTTTTTGAAAGTCACCCGGAAATTGGCACTGCAGAAAACCTCCAGGCCTATTTTGAGGGCCGTCTCCTGGAGATTATTGATAAGAAAGGATTGCAAATGGCTGGATGGGAAGAGATCTCCCTAAAAAGAGACGGGGAGGGACGATGGGTCCCCAACCCGGATTTTGCAGGAAAAAATATGATGCCCTATGTCTGGGACAACCAGAATGATAACGCGGACCTTGGATACCGGCTTGCCAATGCGGGATACCCGGTGATCCTTTGTAACGTGACCAACTTCTATTTCGACTTTGCCTACAGCCATCATCCACTGGAACCCGGACACTCCTGGGGTGGATATATCAATACCAAACGGGCCTTCCAGTTTATTCCCTATGATTTTTTCAAATCCACGCTTGCCGATCGGTACTGGAATCCCATTGATCCGGCAAAAGAGTTTGAAGGGCTGGAAAGGCTGAAACCTGAAGCCTATAAAAATATCGTCGGGATCCAGGGAGAGCTCTGGAGCGAATTCATCAAAGGGGGGGAGATGCTTGAATTATTTTACCTGCCAAAAATGCTGGGACTTGCAGAAAGGGCATGGGTAGGTCAGACAGGCTGGGGATCCATTGAAAATGTGGATAGCCGCAGAGGAGCCATGAACGCGGACTGGAATTCATTCGCCAATGTGATCGGCCAGAGGGAATTGCCGAGACTGGATCACCTCTTTGGCGGGTATAACTACAGGCTGCCTCCCCCGGGAGCTGTAATCATGGACGGGAAGCTGCATGCCAACATCGATTTCCCGGGCCTTGAGATCAGGTACACCACGGATGGATCAGAACCGGTTTCAGATTCCCCGCTCTATACCGGCCCGGTGGAGGTATCGGGGAAAGTACAGCTGCGCTCGTTCGATACGCGGGACAGGGGAAGCCGGGTTTCCGAGGCGGAGAGCGATTGATGGCCATCGCTCCGCATCCGGAGTTGCCATACACCATAAGAGATCAGGACCCGGCGATCCGGTTACCTGATGGATTGACCGGGTTCCTGGTAGAGTTTATTTACGGCCAGCACCAGGAACATATAGTTTGTGGCACCGCCTCCCATCACATATTCGGTCTGTTGCCAGAGGAAGGGCCATACCTTTAGCTCGGGGAAATCGGGCCGGATCAACGCAGTACCGGATACCACTCCACCCGGGATAAAGGACCAGTCGGCCCGGTTCACCCCGTAGGCCACCTTAATGGAACCCGAACCCACCCCGGACGCAAAGGAGGCGTTGTTGGAACCGGGATGCACACCGAGCACAAAATGCAATGAATTTTCAAAAAAGGCAGTGGAGGTGAGCTCCGGCCATCCCTTGTGGAAGAAATATTGCTCCACTCCAAATCGCTGAATGTTCCAGCCGGCCCCCCAGATATTGGGTTTGTAGGGCACCCCGTAGGGGGAATCGGATGCCTGGGCCGTTTGCAACGCTTCCTGGAATTCTTCCACTGCTGTGGCCACCGCATCATTGAAAGAGCTGCTTTCCAGCTCATGGATCACGTGTCCCACTGCCCATCCGCATTGGGATATATTTTTAACAATCTCACCCTCCATCTGGAGGAGTTCTTCTTTGTATCCCTGGCTGTTGGTTGAGAGGATCAATTCTGAAAGGGCGATAATTTTCAGTGGTGCAAGGCGGTTCGATTGGGAAGCATGTGCCCAGAGAACCCGGGCGGTGGCCAGTGCTTCCTCGGCCAGCTCCGGGTTATGGGATTTCAGCACCCTGGAAGCGGCTGCGAGAGCGGGTATGACCTGCAGTTCCCTGCGGGGATTTTCCTCGGTGAAGACCCAGCGGTCATCTCCGTTCCCGGGGATATTATCCGTCATGGACGCTGCATCTCCCAGCATGACGTACTGGCGAAGATCGGAACAGATAATACCCCTGTATAACCTACCCAGTGAGCGGTACCCCCCCAGAATGGTGGCCAGTCCATGCTCAATCTGTTGCAGTGCATCCGATTTTCCGTCGGGCTGATGGATCTCCACCAGGTGTTTTTCATGATCGATCAGGGTGGCATCGCGTGCCAGTCCGAACTCCTCCACCATCAGGGCAAGCATCCAGACTGTTCCGGCCTGTGACTCCACCCTCAGATCATAATCTCCCGCATCGTGCCATCCGCCAAGGTTTAAATCGTTTACAAACTCCCCCGCCCCGAACCTGGTAAAGTTTTCCTTTCCCTGGCTGTACCCGTCAAAGTGGAACTCAACGGGAGGTGCCATCCGGGCATCATCCATGTGGCACAAGTCATGCCACACCCTGTACTTTTCGTTGACCCGCATATGACACATCTGCACGGGAAGGAAGTAATCAAGGGTAGGTTGCCAGGCATCGTTTTCAAAAACATCAGCGGCAATCCTGAAGGGATGGGAAACCTGGTTTCCATAGGATACCTGGTATACCCCCGGGGATGATATTTCTGAAAAATCGAGGGTGACATACCGGTACCTGAGGAACTCTCCCCAGGGGACCGGTTTATTGGAAAACACCTTCCGGGGCCCATCCGCTTCCAGCTTGACTACGTTGAAGCCCTCCTCCGGTGACTCTTTCGGATCAAATTCCACCACAGCAACTTTTCGCTGCAGGGGGTGATAACCCAGCTGTGACACCTGTATGACAGGTTTGTACCGCCAGCCCGGCACCGCATGGGGAGTAACGATCCACTCTACGGCAGCCGAGGTGGCACCTGCAGGAATTGTGCTCCTGGCGATGAACCAACCATTGTTGTGATTGGTCCTTCCATCCCATAGCTCCACGGGATTTTTCAGGGATTGAATGACCATGCGCTGCAACGGCTCCTCCGGGGCCACGGTCATCGTGGACCCGGTAGCCATAGGTGTGCCGGTGGTTTCCCCGTCAAATTCCATTAAGGGTCCCGAGGGTTGGTCCGGAAAAATTCCGGAGGAAGCATCCATGATAAATGATTTACCGAACAGGTCACCGGGAAAAAATTCCAGGTTAAAACCCACCTTTCCGATCCACGCTTCGGGCAGGGGTTCATCCAGGTCCACCACCACCCTGAAGCTGTTTCCTTCCAGTGCATCCACATGCACATGGTAGGTGAAAGCGAGATCGGGGTAGATGACCGGGTTAAATCCCCTGCGGTTCTTGCTGGAGTCCGGAAACCACAGGGTCTGGCTGATCCGTCGGTTCAAAGGATCCACCTCCCTGGCTCCCCCTTTGGGGACCGGGGACCACTGTCCGGGAGAGGGCTCCAGGCGCAGGTCCCCGTTGGCGGCCACACGGTTCCCATGCTGGATGATGGTTACACCCGATTGATGACCTTCAGGATAATAGTCGCTGAATACGGTCACCTCAAGGCCATCCATCCTGAAAAATCCCTGGTCGTCGAGCTCCAGGGAACTTTGCGAATGCAGGATTGCTGTGAAAAAGAAGAGGGGGGTTATCAAAAGGTGTCTCATGGCTGTTCCATTTAGTTTTCTGCATTGATTGTGGCCGTTGCTCTTACCTCCGGATCATCCAAAGCAGCTTCCAGGCTGATGGATCCGGGCCGTCCGGTGGATCTCAGGATGACCAGGGCCATACCCCGAAATAAATTAAGTGCTCCATCCTTCAGGCTGCCTGCCATCACAGGAGAGCCATTCCCGGCCGCAAGAAGCTCTGCTTCCCCGGTCACATTTATGGTGAACGGGATTTCTGCATCGGGTACCACATGATCTTCCGAATCGGTCCCCAATACCCTGCAATAGACGATTTCGTTCCGGTCAGCATCGATGACGGACCTTTCGGGAATGAGTTTTAACCCGGTGACAGGCCCTGTGGTGGCAAGGGTTACCGCCTCCTGTTCCACCCCGTCCCGGATCCCTGTGGCAGTTAGTTTGCCGGGTTCATATGGGACCGTAAAAGTGGCGGTAAGCTTAGATTCCTCGCTCACGAACCTGGTCCCGATCACCTTCCCGTTCAATTCAAGCCTCACCTCGGGGAAGGAGGAATATACATTGACCCGGAGTGATTCCCCTTCATGGCCCTCCATATTCCAGCTTTTCACCTCCCTGGGCCAGCCCCAGAATGAAATGACCTCCTCTGTTCCCTCCGGGACCGGTTCATGGACCATGATCTCGAGCCGGCTCTCGCCCCAGATCACATCCCGATAATAGGACTGGGGTTTCTTGTTCCCTGTGATGTCAATATCCCCGCACCAGGATACATACCACGGCCACGGCATCAGGAACGCGCCCCTGGTCCCGGGATCACTTACATAATCACTGTGACCGATCCCCGATTCACCGATATAATCCATTCCTGTCCATACAAAATCCCCGATCACATAGGGGTGCGCTTTTACCTGCTGCCAGTTTTCAAATGCCTCCTTTGGCACAGATTCTGTCCCTGCCATGATGCGTTCCGGAAATTTTTCATGATCCTTTTCATAGTTCTGCCACTGGTAATTATACCCGCCTATATCAAGCATTGAAAAAGCCGGTTCGGAATCATCCCACACTTTACCCGGATTGTCCCAGAAAGCACATACGGCCTGGGTGATGGGTCTTGTTTCATCCATGGACCTGATGGTTTTGACCATCTCATTGGCGAGGGCCACTCCTTCGGGATTGGCCCGTTCCTGAACCTCGTTTCCAAAACTCCACATGATGATGCTGGGATGATTCCTGTCCCTGAGCAGCATGGCCTGCAGGTCCCTCTGCCACCACTCGCTGTAATGGAGGTGATAATCGTTGGGCCGTTTGGGCTGGACCCACATGTCGAATGATTCATCGATGACCAGCATGCCCAGGCGGTCACAGGCTTCCAGGAAGGCAGCCGAGGGCGGATTATGGCTGGTGCGGATGGCATTAAATCCATTCTCTTTCATGATCTGAACCCTTCTCTCCTCGGCCCTTTGATATACGGCTGCACCCAGGAGGCCATTGTCATGGTGCATGCAAGCTCCTTTCAGAAGGATCTCGCTACCATTGAGCAGAAAACCCTGATCTGCGCTGTAGGCAATGGTCCTGATGCCAAAGGATGAGCTATATTCATCCACTTTTTTCCCGTTTTGAGACAGGGTGATCCGGGCCATATAAAGGGCAGGATATTCGGGGCTCCACAGCTCAGGCTGGTCGATGGGAAGATCCATTTCAATGGATGAGGTGCTCCCGGGGTCCATGCCTTCCTTCTTTTCAAGTGCGGCCAATGTGGCTCCGTCGGGTGAAATTATTTCAACTAGCACAGAAACGTCTGCCCCTTTGTCCAGCTTATTGCAAACATTTAGATCAAGTGATACAGTGGCCTCTGAACCATTGACATAAGATGTGGTGATGGCCAATCCCCAGACCTCTACATGCACGGGATCAAGCAGGGAAATTGTAACTGGACGGTAAATTCCCGCGCCGTTAAACCAGCGGGAATTTTCCCCGGGGTTGACCACTTTTATGGCAATCTGGTTAGGAGTTCCCGGCGGCTGCAGGTACGGTGTGATATCGAAATAGAAGGGTGTATATCCATATACGTGGCGGCCGGCTTCCTCTCCGTTCACCCAGATTTCCATCTCCGATTGTATGCCGTCAAAATGAAGGATCACATTTTTTCCTTCGTGCTTTCTGTCAAGGGTAAAACTTTTCCTGTACCACCCGGTCCCTCCACGGAGATATCCCACATCGGGACCACCGGCAAGATCTTTGAAATAGGGACCGGAATGCAATGAATCCTGGGTACTGTAATCTTCCACACTCCAGTCATGGGGAAGGTCAACCAGCCTCCATCGTGAATCATCAAAATCGGATTGACCGGCACCCTCCTCCTGCCCCTCAAAGAAGCTCCACCCCTGGTTAAAATCCAGGTTTCTCCCACTTTCGGGCCAGGTGGATGCGGCAGGGTTGCAACCCGTAAGGAACAGGATCAACAAAAGAGTCAGGATGGATGGAACCGGACCGTGCGCGGGACAAGTTTTCATGGCGGGCAGATTTAGGATAAAGTGAAATGATCAAATGAAAATATGAATAAATTTCATATATTCCTCATTCATACCTGACTGTTGAATCAGGCATGATCCTCCTAAAGATTGCCCAAACATTTAAAACGCCAGAGGAGATGAAGCCCAAAAGCAAAATTCCCGGGGATGTGGATGAGTACATCGCGGGATTTCCTGTTGAAATAAGGGAGTTGCTTCTGAAGATCAGGAACACCATCAGGAGTGCAGCTCCGGATGCAGAGGAAAAGATCTCTTACCGGATGCCCACCTTTGCGCTGAAAGGGAACCTGGTTCATTTTGCAGCGTTCAAGGCACACATAGGATTCTTTCCAACTCCGTCGGCCATTGAAGCGTTCAGGGAGGAGTTGAAGCCCTATGCAACTGCCAGGGGAACGGTAAGGTTCCCGCTGGACCAGCCGGTCCCCTACAATCTGATCGGTGACATGGTGGCCTTCAGGGTTGCGGAAAACCTGGAAAAGGCAAAGGCGAAGAAGAAAAAGAAGCCAAAGTGACCCGCGGACCTACCTGGATTCTGTAATGTACATCACTGCGCCTCCCCCGGAAGCCAGTTGCAGGGTTACCTGGTCTGTTGAGGAAACTTTGCGGGACTGCTTTACAATCAGGTTTGGATTGCTGCCCGATCCCGGGCTGTCCGAATAAATCTCCGCCAGGTATTGACCTTCCGGTAGGAAGTCAAATGATACACTGATCGCCCGGGCCTGGTGGTTGTTCACTGAACCCACGTACCAATCCCTGTTTTTTCTTCGTGCCATGGTGATAAAGTCTGAAACCTCTGCATCCACTACCCTGGTCTCATCCCACACGGTTGGCACCCTGGAGATGAACTCAAATCCCGCCTCTCCTTCATAAGCTTCCGGGAAATCACATACCAGGCCCAGGTAGCTTTCAAGGACCACGTACATGGCCAGCATGTGGCAACGGGTGCCCATCATCAGCGGTTTTTCATACCGGACCTCGAACCCCTCCACGGGAACCGCCCGGAAACCTCCCAGGTGGTAGTCGGTGGCTCCGGCCAGCAGGCGTGCCGAGATGATATTCAGGTCGTGATCGGGGGTTACCGTATTGGCCCATTTGTTCACTTCATAATTCAAGGTCCCCTCCCTGGTGAACTCGTTGGGGTAGGTCCTGTGGAGCCCTGTGGGCTTGTAGGCCCCGTGGAACTGGATATGCAGGTGATGGGCCGCTGCCCGCTCCAGGATTTCATTTTGAATGTTGACCATCTCCTGGTCGTCGCGGTCCATAAAATCCACCATCAATCCGCTGATCCCCCACTTTTCATATTGAGTGAAGGCCTCCTCCAGCTGGGGATACAGGGCCTCCCAGTGCACCCACACCCGGATGCCCACGCCCTTTGAGGCCCCGTAATCACAAACCTGTTGCATATCCAGTCCCTCCACCGGACGGGTCACATCCACCCTGGATCCGGGCATATAACCGGTTCCGTTATTCATATACCATTCGTGGTTGCCATGCTCGACCACCGAATGGTATTCGATGCCGTTCCTGGCACAGAAGTCAATGTAGTATTTGTTGGTTTCAAAATTGTTCCCGGCCACGATGCCAGGATCTGATACTACCGTGCCATTCCACCAGGGCCAGGTGGCCTTCCCCGGTCTTATCCAGGAAGGATCCCCAATTTTGCCTGGCTCATTCAGGCTGGTGAGGATGTTGGATTCAAAAAGATCCCCGAACCGGTCACTGATCATCAGCACCCGCCAGGGGCTCCTGTGTGGCAGCGAAGCCTTGACCATGATCGCACTGTTCCCCGGCAGCGGGGCAAACTTGCTTTGCAGTACTCCGCCGTGCTTGACCAGGTACATCCCGGCATAATCCACCAGGGCGGCTTCGGTGATGGCCATGTAAATATCCCCGAACCGGAAGAGGGCTGGCACATCCATGAGGGAATCCTCCTGTATATTTTCGTAAGGAACCTTCGTGTAAAGCCCCTCGTGGGAGGTTTGAAAATGGGGCAGGAAAAGGGCAAGCACCGTTGGATTGCCTGCCAGGTCAAAGGTGGTATTCTCTTTCCTGATGGAGATGGAATCATGGTCAATCTGTCCGGGAAACTCATAACGGAAGGCGAGGCCATCGTTGAATGCCCTTACCACCAGGATCACCTGCCGGCGGGAGCCGGATCTTTCCACCATGGGAAGGCGCATCTCCATGCAATGGTTCCTGGCGGTCCTGTTTTTTCCGACGACCAATGTGTAATTTTCATCGATCTCACGAATCTCAGGGGATTGAAGGGAGAGATCTTTTCCAAACAGACCTCCGCCGGCAAAATCAAAACCCAGCATTGAATTTTCAATGAGGGTGGTCCCTTTATAGACGACCGCATATGAAGTGGAATCATTTTTGATCCCCAGGGAAAAGGTGATTTGCCCGTCGGGAGAATGAAGCTTCAGTCCGGGATTATCGCGGGGGATATTGCAGGCCTGTACAACCAGCAGGCAGGACAGGACCAGGGCGGGGATTATTTGCATATCCTTTCAATCAGCCACAGCCTGCCCCACCAGCTGTTGAAATTTCCAACCGGTCTGATCGGCAGGCGCACCCTGGGTTTGTTTCATCAGGATCCCGATAATCTGCTCTTTCGGGTCGGCAAAATACTGGGTATTAAAATATCCACCCCAGCTGAAAGTTCCAAGGGAGCCCCGGCCACCCATATCTGCACCCTTTTGATCAAGCACCCCGAATGCCAATCCGTAATAAGTGCCGCCATCCCCCAGGAGGCTCCCAATTTGATTGGCCATCATGAATTGCACCGTGGTCCTGCTTAACAGGCGCGCACCGTTCAGCTCGCCCTGGTTCAGGTACATCTGAAGGAACGTGGCATAGTCTCTGGCCGTACTGGAGAGGCCTGCCCCTCCCGCGAAAAAAGTTTTAGCCCCTTTGATGGGATAATCGGGATCATAATATGCGGTGACCGGGAACCGGATCCACTTTTCATCCTGCCACGCCTGCACCGATACCAGCCGGTCGTGCTTTGATTCCGGCAAATAGAACCAGGTATCATCCATGCCCAGGGGTTCAAATATTCGTTCCCGGAAAAACTGATCAAGGGGCATCCCGGAGACAATCTCTATAAAATAGCCCAGTACGTCAAGTCCTTCACTATAGGTGAATTTTTCTCCCGGCTGGTGATGCAATGGAAGCTTTGCCAGCTTTTTGATATTATCCCCTATCTTCACCGGCTCCGAGGTGAATGCGTCAATGATCCCGGCTTTCCGGTAGATCTTTCGAAACCGTTCATCCCCGTCGATCATCCCGTAGCCGATCCCGGAGGTATGGGTTATCAGATGACGGATGGTGATCGGCCTTTCCAGGGGCCCGGTGGTAAATGAAGAGTCCTTTTCGTTGAACACATCCAGCACGCCCGTGACCTCAAATTCCGGAATATACATCGAAATGGGATCGTCCATCCTGAATTTCCCCTCTTCCCAGAGCATCATCACCGCTGTAGAGGTAATGGCCTTGGTTTGAGAGGCGATCCTGAAAATATCATCGCTTTTCAGGGCCCTGCCGGATTCGTTATCCGCCATTCCAAATGCTTTTTGATAGACAATTTTCCCGTTTCTGGCAACGAGTGCCACTGCACCGGGGATCTCGTTTTGCCGGATGGCTTCATTTAACATGCCATCGATGCGGGCCAGCCGTTCTTCCGACATGCCTGCACTGGCAGGGATCCCTTCAGAGAGTGTAGCAGAGGATTTTCCGGGCTCCCGTTGTTCGCAGGAGCTGAGGATAAAAAGTGTTACAAGGAAAAAAATTGTCTGTTTCATAGCCGCACGCTTTAGATTTGATATTTACAGGGGATGCAAATGCATGTTCCCGAACCCTGATACAAATTACACAGGTTTATGTATAATCCTTATAAGATCCATTGGTTTTTTTTATTTGAGGTTCTTTTTGTATTCCACCATGCTGAGCACCTCTGTGAATTGCTTCCGGTCATTGATGCGTAGGATCAGCGTCAATAAATTTCCAACGAAAGCAGTTCATTTAAGTTGCCTGGACATGATGCGGGGCGAATAACGGATCATCAACTGAACGGCCTGATCAACCTCTTCTGCTGAAGGAGTATTTGTATTTGAAAAACAGATGTATCCCAGGTTGGACCGTTTATCAAAGATGGCGATGGTTTGGACTCCCGGATCGCCTCCGGTATGACCAATAAAGTGATCATCGATGATCTCTCCCACATTCCAGAAGACCCCCTCCCCGAAGCAAATATCATCTTTCAACATTCTGTCATAACTCCCTGCAGAGATGATATTATTCTCCCCGTTATAGCCCCTGATGACCGATGCCAGGTATTTTGAAAAATCCTCCACATTGGTGATAAATCCTCCGTCAGCCAGGGTAATAAGCTTGTAATCAGGAATCTCCATATAAAATGGATAGAGCCTGGATTTCTCAACAGCGCTGAAATCTTTAAGGTCCCACCCGGATTGGTTCATTTCCAGAGGTACCAGAATGTACCGTTCCACAAATTCTGTATAGGGCAACCCGGAGGCCCTCTCGATGATCAGCGATGCAATGGCTGCCCCATTATTGGAATAGGCGTACACCTCTCCGGGGGGGGCCTTTCCAAAACTTTTTTTGCTGTACCACTGTCCGCCAGGAACATAGATGTGCATTAAAAAGTCAGACAATGGCATCTCTTCGTTCTCATTATAGCCTTTCACCATTCGTTTCACCATCAGCCGTGTAAACCCAACGGGGAAGTTCTTGTGGAGCCTGGGAATGGTGGTATCAAATACATAGGAATTTTCGTAATGCCTGGTGTCCCTCAGACCTGAGGTGTGGTTGGCGAGTGTTTTAATTGTGATCTTCGAATCCGGTTGGTGTGGATTCGTAATGGTAAAGGGCAGGTAGGCATTGATATTGTCATCCAGGTGAAAAAGACCAAGCTCCTCAGCTTTCATCAGCGAAATTCCAATTAATGTTTTGGAGATTGAAGCGATTGGTTGAACTGTTTTTGTGGTATAGGGAATCTTATCCTTCGCGTGGGCATAGCCAAACCCGTGGGCATACAATATTGTGTCAGCGGAGATAATCGCTGCGGCATATCCAATGAGTGCACTGTCACCGGCCAGCATTGAAAGCTCTATGGTCAGGGAGTCCCTGGCAGATACCTCACTGCAGGAAAGGGCAGCAGGGAATTGTGCGCTGATGGAGATAAAATGGAGAAAGATTCCGGTGAGAATGAGGAAAAACTGTGTATACATGTCTGCGGGGGGTGAGGACCCCTAAAGTTAACAAACCCCAACCTGAATTCAAACCCTGTCATGCACTCCCCGCCGGTTCGATGTGAAAGGGGTTTCGCCGCAACCCTGGAAAGGGGTCATTCAACCCGGGGCACTATCCTGAGCGCCCTGGATGTCTCCGTGACACTCGAAAACAGGAAGGCCCGGCCTCCTGAAAAGGAACAACCCTGAAATCCCCCTGCAGTGTGCCGGTATTAATCCATATTTCATTGCATAAAAACCCAGCAGATCCAGCTGCAATTCTTTACCTGGCCCTGACCATCTTGATGGATTTTGTGGTCCCCCCGTTGGTCAAATTCATAAAATAGATCCCTGCGGGAAGATGATCTGTCGGCACCTCTATGTTTTCGGGCTGGTTGAACCTTTCCGAATGAATTAAGGAACCCTGGGCATTGTAAATTTTTATTTCCATAAATCCCCGGGAATCGCTGGCAGGCCGGATGGAGATCCTGTCATAGAAGGGATTGGGAAACACGGTCACCTCCATCTGCGGAATATCCTTGAGACCGGTACCCGGAGTGTCCTGGGAACAGGGCGGGCCGATTTTCGCCACATAGAAATCCGTGGACCCATTGCTGACCAGGGTATCATAGTCGAAGACAAGAACCGGGTCTGAAGAACCGGCTGAAAGCCCTCCGGTGATCAATGGCCTGTTCTTAAAGGAGGAGATGGAAACGCTGGTCCCCGATGCAGTATTTACCGTCGGAGCGGTCGCGTATACCAGCGAACCGGAAATATCATATTTTGCAATGTATGGGTCACCCTCGCCGATGAGCTGGTTCGTTTGATCAAATACCAGGGTATCGTCAAATGATCCCGTGATATATATTTCACCATGGTCATCCACTGAAACATCCCAGGAGTAATCGTGACCCTGGGAACCGGCGCTTCTTACCCAGAGGACTGATCCATCTGTATTAATACTCAGTAAAAGGATATCCCTTCTGAGCCCGGACGGGTTCTTATTTACCAGTGTCATGCCGTTGATGGAGATCGTGTCAGATTCAAATTCACCTGTGATATAAAGATGTTCCCCGTTGCCGTCCACAGCCAGTTTATTGAAAACCTCATTGTTCCATCCTCCACCCGTCATGGCCCAGAGGGGATCCCCGGTATTGTCATATTTGGCAACAAAACCGTCCCTGTTGCCCAGACTTGTGAATGCACTGTCCTTAAAACTGTATTCGGATTGAAATAACCCTGCGATATATACATTTCCGGAAGGATCCAACGCAATTCCCAGTCCGTTATCGGTGCCAATTGATCCTGAGCTTTCTGCCCAAAGGGCATTTCCGTCGGGATCATATTTGGCGGTGAAAACATCCTCCGCCATAAAGCTGTAGACGATCTGGTCCCCGAATGTGGCCGTATTGTAAAAATCACCTACGATGTAACAATTGCCGTCCTGATCGACTGCGATATCATTTGAATTAATGTTGGAAGCCCCGCCTGCACGGACGGCCCACAAAAGGGTACCGGATGGATCATATTTTACAATGAAAATATCCTGGTTACCCTCGCTTACCAGTGAAGTATCCCCGAAGGCAATGGTCCCCTTGAAATTTCCGGTTATATAGACATTGCCATCCCCGTCCATCCCGATCCCGTTGCTGATGTTTGTGGTGCCATCGCCCACCCCGCTCATGGCATTCCTGATGACACCGCTTGAATCCAGGATTGCCGTAAAAACATCCCTCCCTGCAACGGCTACCAGGGTTTCATCCCCTATTACAGCGGTACCCGAAAATTCGCCGGTTACCGCAATATTACCGAAGGGATCCACCGCAATGCCGGTGGAAAGTTCATAGGTATCACCCCCTGCATTGATGGCCCATTGCCAGCATTGGGCTTTTAACGGGAGAGTTGAAAGCAACAGGAATCCAAACATCAGGATTCCGGTCATTCTGAATAATTTCCTGTTTCTGTAATAGGTGGGTTGTGACTTCATAACTCTATGATTTTCATTTGGTTTATAACTCCATTGCAGGGGTTGCCTCGCTGCAGGATATTTTTATAATCAAGGGATTGTACTACCCAATGTAGTAAAAAAAAGATAGAAGGCAGGATCCCCTCTATGCCCGCCTGGTCAATGTGTGGTTCACCACCGGGCTAATTAAAATGCCGGAAACCAAACCGAGAGAAGAAGGGCTAAACTGACGGCAGATGGGTGCTAATTTTCTGAAATGTCAAAGACCGAGATGGCATCCCGATGGCGGACAAAGAGATTTCCGTTAAAAATTGCAGGATGGGCAAAGTGTCCACCGGCCCCTTCAATCCTGATAGAGCTGACCACACCAAATTTTTCAGGACCGGGAGTCACCAGACCCAGGTTCCCCCTTTTCTCATCGTAGCAGTATAGCATCCCGTCGGCACAGATGATTGCTCCCTTGCTCTGCCAGCTCTCCTCGTACTGAACCTCCCCGGTTTCCCAATCCAGGCAGACCCAATTGCCATTCACATTATTGATCCAGTTTGAGCCAAATATATATCCGTTCATCTGAACGAAGCCACCATGATGGGAATCCAGGGTATGGTCAAACCACTTTTCGGTTACTGATCTTCCCGAAGGATCAAGCTTCAGCATGACCGCGGGGTAATTATATCCATGGGACATGAATATTTCATCCCCTTTGTACACAGGAGTATTGATCAATGTGGATACCAATTCCCCATTATAATATGCATCCACATACGGATTGTTATTTGGATCAATGGATGCGATCAGGTCAGGTTTGATATACAAATAGGTCCAGATAAATTCTCCGGTCTTTGGATCGACTGCCACCAGGTGCTCCGCGGTCACAGCTAAAATGAATCGATGCTTCCCTGATTCAAACAGGGTAGGGGTGGTCCAGGAAGGTTCTGTATTCAGGCTTTCACTCTGCCATTCCAGTTTGCCGGTCTTTTTGTTGAGGGCAACTACCGTGGTAATGTTCCCACATGGTGTGCATATCACTTTATCATCAACCACCAGAGGCGATTCAGCTTGCCCCCAGTTCCTCCTGGGAGATTCGAATTCCTCATCCACGTCCACCTTCCATATAATCTTGCCATTCCTGGAATTCATGCAGACCAGTTCTCCGGAGCCGCTGAAAACATAGACCCTTCTCCCATCGACAGTTGGTGTACTGTAGGTCTCTGGATAGCCTCCTTCCCAGGAACGTCCATAAGGTACCTGCCACTTGATATTCCCCTCCATGTCAATGGCAGTGAGATTGTCTGATGTATCGATCATCCCGGTGACATATATGGTGTTGCCGGCATACACTGCCGATGAATGACCCTGCCCTATCCCTTCTACCTTCATGATCCTTTCCGGACCGCTTTCAGGCCATATTTTCAATAAACCAGTTTCCTGAAAATGCCCGTCTCTTTTCACCCCGCGCCAGCTTGCCTGATGGGTGCAACCCAGGCATAAAATCAACGTAATGATTAAGAGAGAAAGTGATTTTTTCATAGAGGGAATCAATAAATATTCCAAATGAGCTTTTTATAAAATCCTCCCATTTGCTTATAAATGTATGAAATAATGCATAAAAAGTGAATTAAATAATCACTTAACTATCATGCCACGCCGGAATGTCCTGCCTGAATAGCATGTTTCGGTTGATCCAGATGAACAGATGAGATATTTTTGGATCTTGGAATGAAGCAGTTTGAAAAAGAGGGGGCAGATCGATATTTATTGCCGGGGGAATTGGCCCCAAAATGGACACCCTAAAAAAAATACCCCCTGCAACCAGGGGGTATCTTACTGTGATGGTAGCTCCACCAGGACTCGAACCTGGATCTACGGTTTAGGAAACCGCTATTCTATCCCTTGAACTATGGAGCCGGAATTTGCGGGGACAAATTTAGCTTAATTCTGATTTACTGCCAAATAATGGCCCTGATTATGAAAAAGGGTTACCTCTTTTGAAGAATGATCTTCCTTTGATCCTTCCTGCCGGCCTCATTTCCAAGCTGAAGAATGTAGATGCCGTCCTGAAGGAAATTCATGCCGAGGCTGGTATTTTTAGAGAAGGAGCCATTCAGAACCTCTCTTCCGTTGAGGTCCCAAAGGTGATACTCCAGTGGTTTTTGATCGGCACTGGTGATGGTAAGTTCCCCATGGCAAGGATTGGGGAAGGCTTGTGCCGGGGAGGGATCCATTTCAGGGATCTGACTGGACAGGGGCCCTGTGGTGGTGTCGGTGTTCACCTGGGCGGTATCCATATCTGTGATGTGGAGGTTGTCAAAATAGAGGTGGGCACTCCCAAGGGCCTTTGCCTCAGGTACAATTTCAAGACGGTCCACCTCGGACCAGTGGAAGTCACCCGGTGGGTCGTGCCATGTGTTGTTATACCATGCACCCTTTTCCCGCATCTCCTTCAGCGGGATGTGAAGGTGGTGCCAGTTTCCGTCAAACACGGTCATGAGGCGATCGATTGTGATGCCCATCCTCCAGGGGAGGTCGGCCGGATCAGCGGTTTTTGAGTCCAGGAAACGAATATCAAAGGATATGCCGGGATCGCTGCCCCGGACCATCAGGTCAAGGGCAAAATCCTCGCGGACCAGCCGGGTCAGGTCACGGTCTGGCCTCAGATCGAGTGCAATGGCCTGGTACTGGCCTGCCCCGGTCCAGTGGATACAGTAGTGGCCGTTGTTGGGATGGTCCGCAGAAAAATAATCCAGCAATCCATCGGTATAGGAGGCCTCCAGGAACGACTGGGCCAGGTAGTCATCGTAGATGTTGAATCCCAGGGAATCGGGGATCACTTTGTAATCGGTCTGTTCGGGGATATCCATGCCCAGGGATTCCAGCAGCGGGACATTCAGGTCATGGTCAAACAATCCGTTCCCGTCCTCCTCGAAGAGTCCGAATCCCCCATGGTAATCCCACATGGTCCATGCAATCTGGTTGGATTCCAGGTATTTCCGAACCTCCTCGTACCAGGTGACCCGGTGAACCTCCTGGCTGTTGGGCTGGTATACCCCGAATTCTCCGCAGAAGAGCGGTACCCCCCTTTGCTGCCTGAACTGAACCGCGATATCGATCAGTTGCTTCACCTTCTGGACGGTTCCGTCGGAAGGGTAGGTTCCATAGAGTCCTCCCACCCATGATCCGGAGAGGCCGGGGGGCATGGAGGGCATTGAGGCAGCGTCGAAGGGGAAGGGTATATCCAGAACATCGATCATCGATGGACTTACCCATGTGGCCCCCTGGTGTGTGAACAGGAACGGATCATAAAAGTGGAAGGTATAGATCAGTTTAGGGTCTTCATATGGAGGCATTGCCGACAGGTTATTGTAACTGTTCCATCCGGCAGGACCAACGACAATATAATGGGTGGTGTCGTGCAGCCTGATCTCATCCACCACGCTTTGCTGGATGCTGTTCCAGAGTGCATCTGAAATCCCGTGGGGTTCGTTGAGCACCTCGTAATAGAGCCGGTCGCTCCTTCCTGAATAATGCGTTGCCATCTGGCGCCAAACCGCCCTGAGCACCTTGCCCACGTCGGGATCCGTATCCTCCGAAGGACTGAAGGTGTGGTTATCCAGGATCAGGTGGATCCCCAGCTCTTCGGCCCAGTTGACAGCCTGGTCGAGAAATTCCAGGAAAAGGGGATCCAGAATGTAATCGGGTGCTCCGCCGGTCATAAAGTGCAGGTTGATGGGCAACCTGATCACATCAAAGCCCAGGCTCTGGATATTGATAAAATCCTGGCGGGTGTACCTGGTGAACTGCATTTGTCTTGCAGAGGGTGCCTGGAACCAGTTGGTGAGGTTGACCCCCCTGTGAAACGGCGCCTCCTGGGCATAGCTGTGGTGGGGAGTGGTGAACAGGAGCAGAGTCACCAGGATAAGGATGAGCCCGGAACTTTGATTGGGATGAGTGCTTTTCATGGTTAAAAACAATTCACGCGTAGAGGATTATACGCATAAACTTACTAATTTGATCCTGAAACCAACACATCCCTACCCATGAATCAATATTTCCGATCCGTGTCAGTCCCGGTACTGGTCATTGGCCTCCTTATGGCCTCGGGGAATTTTAAGTGCAACGGACAGTCCTGGGATCCCCTCTTCAATGGTGAAAACCTGGAGGGATGGAGCGTGAAATGCCTTCCCTCCGACATGGAAAAGGAGTACTGGAAAGTTCATGATGGGTATATCGAATGCAACTCCACAGGCGACAGGTCACACAACTATGTGTGGCTTGCCACGGAGAGATCCTTTGCCGATTTCCATCTTACTTTGGAATTCCAGGTATTCAGATCCTCCACCGGGAACAGCGGGGTGCAATTCAGGAGCAGCTATGATGATTCAGATACGGCCCGTTATGGCGGCTGGTTAAGCGGTCCCCAGGCCGATATCCATGGCCCCCTGCCCATGCGCACCGGACTCATCTATGACGAAACTGAAAATGTGCGAAGATGGATCTACCCGTCTCTGCCAAATTGGGAGATATCCGAAGATCAGATACCGGCAGCAGCCCGTGAAACCTGGCTGGTCTATGTGGAAGATGATCCCGATGCCTGGAATGCCATGGAAATCATCTGTGAAGGGATGAGGGTCATGGTTAAAGTAAATGGCAACCCGGCCACGGACTTTAATGGGGAAGGGATCTTAAACGATGAACTTCACCGGATCAGGAATGCGGGTACCGAAGGTTGCATTGCGCTTCAGCTGCACCAGAATGATGAACTTCGGATCAGGTACAGGGAGATCCTGATCAGGGAGATTTAAAGGATCCCATAATTAATTGAAAATCCAAATCACATGGAATGTCAGAAACACCTTTTCCAGTTGCCCCCTGAAATCCACTACCTGAACTGCGGGTATATGTCACCCCTCATGAAATCTGTGGAGGAAAAGGGGATCGAAGGTATGCGCCGCAAGAGGAACCCGGTATTGATTAAACCGGTGGATTTCTTTACGGATGTGAAAGAGGTGCGGAAGAAATTCGGGGCAATGGTCAACTGCAATCCCATGCAAGTGGCAGTCATGCCCGCGGTCTCCTATGGGATGGGCAGTGTGATCAGGAATATTCCTTATACCAGGGGTCAGCACGCCATTACCCTGTCAGAAGAATTTCCCAGCTGTTACTATACTGCAGAGAGGTGGTGCAAGAACCACGGCGCAGAACTCAGGATCATTGCGCGCAAAGACGATCTGCCTCAAAGGGGGGAGGAGTGGAATGAGAGGATCCTGGAGGCCATCCGCAGGGACACAGCTTTTGTGGTCATGGCTTCTGTGCACTGGATGAACGGGACTAAATTTGACCTGGAGCGCATCGGAGCCAGGTGCAGGGAGGTGGGGGCAAGGCTCATCGTGGATGGTTCCCAGTCAGTGGGCGCCCTGCCCATCGATGTGCAAAAGTCCGGGATCGACGCCCTGGTATGCGCCGCCTATAAATGGTTGATGGGTCCCTATTCAACGGCCATCTCCTATATCCATGAAGATTTTAATGAAGGGATTCCACTGGAAGAGTCCTGGATGACCCGGCCCAATGCGGAACGGTTCGACCGTCTCACCAATTATGAGCAGGGATATAAGCCTGGTGCGGCAAGGTATGATGTGGGCCAGAGCAGCAATTTCATCGCGGTTCCCATGTTGAATGAAGCGATGGGGCAACTCTTGCACTGGGGTATCCCCGATATTCAGCAATACTGCGGGGTGCTGGCAGAACCGCTGATCCGTTTTTTTCAGGAGATGGGTACCCCGGTGGATGGTGAATTGCACCGGGCAAATCACCTCATGGGGCTTCAGCTGCCTGACGGAAATGACGGTGTGGGCCTGGTGGAGGAACTGCAGCGAAGGAATGTATTTGTTTCACTGCGGGGCTCCAACATCCGAATCTCCATCAACGTATTCAACTCAGAGGAGGATATTAATGAGTTGATTGCCGCACTTAAACAATAAAAGGCAGCTTCTATGTAGTTTTTTTTGCATTCCTGATACTAACTGTATACAAAGCCTCAGAGATTTGAGCAAGCAGTTCACGGAAAAAGACAAGTCATATTTTGTGGATATGGTGTTTAACCATCTCGGGATCATTTACAAAATATGTAACCTCTATGCAGCCGAAGAGGATCGGGAGGACCTGAAGCAGGAGATCGTTTACCAGCTCTGGAAATCCTTTCCCACCTTCAGGGGAGATTCAAAGTTCCAGTCATGGATGTACCGCGTGGCCCTCAATACGGCAATGCTTGGACTCCGTGCACAGAGAATAAAATATACCCGGCTTACCGACCAGGATGAAACGATTCCCGATGAGTCCTGGACCGGGTTCTCTCCCGATGAGAAGGTCAGGCAATTGTATGCACATATTTCTAAACTCAAGGACCTGGATAAGACCATTATCTTTCTTTACCTGGAGGAGTGCTCCTATGAAGAGATTGCCGAAATTACCGGGATCAGCACGAAAAATGTAAGTGTGAGACTGGTGAGGATCAGGGAGAAGCTCAGGAAGTTGTTTCACATTCAAAACTCCCCGGCATGAAAAAGGATGAGCTGATCAATATATGGAAGAAAGGGGATGACCTGATGTTCAGGGACGAAAAAACTGACAAAGCCATGATTACACAATACATCAATGAAAAGACACTGAAAGGGGGCCGCAGCATTCACTTCAATATCATCTTTTACTGGTTTATCCAGGTCGTAAACCTTATTCTTCTTTCACTGAACCTGGCCGGTTATATGAATAATCCTGCCATGATCTGGATCCTTATACCCCAGCTTTTAGCCACCATCGGGATCATGGTCTTTGGGATAGATATTTTTTATAAACTCCGGGAGATCAATAATTATAGTGAATCGCTACACAGTTTAATCACAAGGCAACTAAAGTTCTTCAAGAAACCTTACGAGCTGTGGCTGATCCTATCCTCCATTTCAGTCCTCATCCTGACCATCAATCTGGGCCTCTATGTTGACAATGACAATGGTACCTATACCATCAACCACAAGTGGGTGTTCATCTTTGTCGCCATGGGAATGCTATTGTTTATATATGGCACACAGAAGCTGGCCAGCCTCTTTAACCTCCACTCTTTAAAGGCATACCTTTCTGATCTTCAAAAGGGTGTGTTGGAAGAGAGTGAAAAACTGGAACAATCGAAAAAGAGACTCATATGGCTCTATCTGGCCATTTTCATTATTCTTACTGCGACACTTATACTTGGAATCCTGAAGGCCATAAAATAATCCCCTTAGCCGGGTGCGGGTGCGGGCTGTTTGGTATCACGAATTGCCCGCTCCGGCATCTCCGGCTTTTTTCAAAGCTTTTGAGTAGTCTTCCCTGGTATCAATATCAACCAGGATTCCGGGCTCATCCACATCCACCTCGAGCACATCCTCAGGAAAGAGGTGCATCAGGGACCGGAGCCCCTCTTCCAGATCCAGCCTGGAAATATCCCGTCTGTATTTCATGTCCACCAGAAGGGGGTGACCCCGGCGGTGGTGATGGACGGGGATTACAATTCCGGATAGTGCATCATTGTAGGCTTTGACAACGGCATTGGTGATCGCCGGCGGAATATTGGGCTGGTCGCCCAGGTAGATCAGGACTGCGTTGGCATCCTCAGGGATAGCCTCGATGCCGCACATGACCGAGGAAAGCATCCCCTTTTCGGGTTTTGGATTTAGAATGATCTTCACCGGCTTATGTGCAATGATCTCCGTGATCCTGGCATTGTCGGCCCCGAGGACAACCACCGCCTTCTCGATTACGGACCCCAGGACATTGTCAACGACCCTTTCAATCATGGTGCTCCCTTCATAGGGCAGCAGGAGTTTCTGGGTCCCCATGCGAGTGGAGGAGCCTGCCGCCAGGATGATGGCCCAGTTATCTTTCATTCTCCTTGTTTTTCAGGGATCTAACACTTACCAGCTGCGCAGCGATGCTTACTGCAATCTCCTGGACACTTTTCGACCCGATGTCAAGGCCTATGGGAGCCTGGATTTTCGACCACTCGGCGGGAGTGGCCAGCCCCTCGGAGAGGAACCGTTTTTTCAAAACCCCCACCTTGTGGGTGCTCCCGATCATTCCCACATAGGCAGCATCAATGCCAATGCAGGGTAACAACGCCTCGGCATCTTGTGTATGCCCCCTTGTCACAATCACGATATAGGTGTCGGGTCCGCTGGCCATTTCACCCAGGGCTTTCCCAAACTTCTGCACGATCAGGTGATCGGCATCGGGGATGTTCACCTGGTTTGCATATTCCGGCCGGTCATCGATGACCGTCACCTCAAACTCAAGCAGCTTTCCAATGTGTGCAAGTGCTTTCCCCACATGGCCGGCCCCTGCGATGACAAGCCTTGGCAACGGGTTCACAGCTTCCAGGAATAGTCCCTCAAATGGGGAGGGCTGAGACCGGGGTAACTCGATCTCTTTGAAACCGCTGCCGGTACTTCCACTGATGGAGCGGGAGAGCACCTCCATGAGCTGAGGGCTAAACTTCTCTGGCAGGGAGTGAACGTTTTCCTTGGTGACCCAGTACCTTTCCAGGGTTCTTCCTTGTTTGGTTGCCCTGCCAATTGCAGTAAGCAGATATCCCCCCTTTCGCCCCTCCAGGGATCGCTCCATCTCATCAAGTGCCTTCAGGTGTTTTGCCGGATTGGCATCAACCAGTACCACAGCCTCTCCTCCGCAGATGGCGCCCTCTTCACCGGGGCGGGCGTCAAGGTCAAAGAAGTACTGTTCGGACTGCCCTGTAGTGAATGTCTTTGTGGCAATATGGTGCACCTCACCCTCCAGGATCCCCCCTCCAACGGTTCCGGCCATAAGCCCTTTCTCCCCGAAGAGCGCGGTACTTCCCGGCTTCTGGGGAGTGGAGCCTGAGGTCCGGATCACGGTTGCCGTAACGATCCGCAATCCCGTTTTTAATAGTTCAAGTATTTCCTTATGGATGCCGTTCATCAGGATATTTTCAGATCCGTATCAAATAATCTTTCCATTTCAATCCCAGGTCCGGATTTAATGGTTTTTGGAGCCACGCCGAATGTGGTTTTTGATATATAAATATAGGATTTTAATTGACTAAGCAAACCGGATTTAGTAACTTGTAAAGATCATGTTTCCTTAATCTTTTATGTCATGGAGAATCATTGCATATGTCCGCATTGCAGGGGACATTTGAGGGTTGGGGAGTACATTGTTTTAAAAATCCGGAATTCGAGAAGGGAGAAAGGGTTGCTGCTGTTACATTGTGAAAGTGAGGGATATACCAGCATGAAGCATCCCAATCTTAATTTCAGGGAGGGGGAGAGGATCGATTACTTCTGTCCCCTTTGCATGCAAAGCCTCGATGCGGCTGAAGATGAGAACCTGGTCAGGGTGATCATGATTGATCCCCAGCACACCGAGCATGAAATCTACTTCTCCCGCATTGCGGGAAAACAAGGTACTTACCCCCTTTCTGGAGAAGAGGTCAACGCGACCGCAGAGCATTCCAGCCGTTACACCCATTTCAACATGTCCGATGAGTTGTTCCAATACCTGTAGGACCGGACCCTTGTAACAAAATTGCTGTTTCGTTGTTATTCCCTTAAACCAAGGAGATGGAAATTCACAACGAAACAGGTGATTTGATACGGGTAGAAGAGCTAGGATTTCCCTGGACCACCAGGGATCCTTTCCTGTTCTGCGTGTATCACTCGGATGCCTACCCCAGAGGCAATGAAAAATTTGGACCCGATGCCTCTCTTGAAGGCAGGAACCTGGGTAATGATTTTGTGGTGAAGGATGGTTGGCGCATGTATCACGGAACCGAAGTGCCGGGATTCCCGGTACATCCCCATCGCGGATTCGAGACTGTGACAGTGGTACGCAAAGGGCTCGTTGACCATTCAGATTCAATGGGGGGAGCTGGCAGGTACGGAGATGGGGATGTGCAATGGATGACCGCAGGGAAAGGCATCCAACATGCTGAAATGTTTCCTCTCCTCAAGAGGGATGAGCCTAACCCGCTGGAGCTTTTCCAGATCTGGCTCAACCTGCCCCGTGCAAAGAAACTTGTGGAGCCCCACTATGCCATGCTATGGAAGGAAGAGATCCGCGACTATGAGGTGAAGGATCAAAACGGACTCGGAACCAGGGTTGAAGTGGTGGCCGGCTCTTTGCCCGGTGTGAAGGCACCCGATCCTGCTCCTGATTCATGGGCAGCCGATCCTTCCAATGAAGTGGCGATCTGGTATTTTCAGATGGAAGCCGGTGCCGAATGGGTCATCCCTCCGGCTTCAAAAGGGATCAACCGGAGCCTCTATTTCTTTGAAGGAGACAGGGTCGGCATCAATTCGCAATCCTTTGTTTCGGGGAATATGATGGAATTGCTATCCCATCGAAAGATCCGGCTTGTCAATGGAAATTCCATAAGCAGGTTCCTGCTGCTTCAGGGAAAGCCCATGAATGAACCTGTGGTAAGTTATGGCCCCTTTGTCATGAATACCCGGGAGGAGATACAACAGACCTACCAGGAATACCAGGCAACCAGGTTTGGCGGGTGGCCATGGTCAAGGCATGACCAGGTTCATGGTGCTGACCGGGGCCGGTTTGCCAGGTTTACCGATGGCACCGAGAAGATGCCTCCGTTGCAATGACCTGTTTTTCATTTCCGGGATTCATATAACAGCCAGGTATCCGGATCGAGGATTATTTCGGCGGGTTTGAAATCAGAGTATATGGTAAATTCCTGTCTGGGTGCATTGATTGCAACGGTCTCTCTGAAAGAGTGACCCTTCCCATCCCTGAATTCTATCTCCAATGGAAATTCAAACACGCACTGTGACTGATGCTGAACGATGGTAAAGTTGATCTTTTTGGCCCTGTACTTCCATTCGTGCGAGAGCACAGGATGCCCCGGCTCGAAGAACCATTGTCTGAAAAATAACTCAAAATCCCTGCCTGAAAGTGATTCCACCACCCGCTGGAAATCCCCGGTAAGGGCATTGCTGTATTTGAACTCCTCGTAAAAAGTGCGGAGGCATTCCCGGAATAAATCATCACCCAGTTCCCTTCTGAGCATATGGAGAACCCAGCCGGCTTTATCGTAGCTGTTGGCGTTCAGGAGCCGGATCGATACATCGAGGGTGGTATCCACAATGGGAGCTAACCTGCGCCTGGAAAATCTCATCACCTGGTCCCTCTCGTCCTCCAGCGAGGCCACAAAAACCCCCCTTCCATGCACCTGCTCCAGGTAGAGATCGGCCAGGTAAGTGGCAAAACCCTCGCTGATCCAGACATGGTGCCAGTCCAGTTCTGAAAGGGCATCCCCGTACCACTGATGTGCAATTTCATGGGCAAACAGGGTCTCGGGTACCCGCTTCCCGGTCACGGTCGATTCGCTGTAAAAAATGCAGCTGGCATTTTCCATTCCACCAAAGACGGTTTTAGACTGGACATTGGCCAGTTTGGAGAAAGGGTAGGGGGCGATGTAGGATTCAAAGAAGTCCAGGGGCCTGATGGCAATGCTGTAATCATGGAATCCCTCGTCTCTGTTCTGGGGATAGACCCAGGAGGAAACGGGAATGCCTGATGCGCTCTTTAAATCCTGGACCGCAAAGGGACTCACGCCGATCACCATCATTTTGGTGGAGAGGGGAACCTCGCACTTCCAGTTTGAGTTGATGCGGCCATCTTCCCGGCTTTCACCGATCCGGGTGCCGATGGATACGATTTTGTAATGGCCCGGTGCGTGTACCACGAATTCAGCCAGTGCTTTGTCCGACGGATGGTCCACCACGGGCAGCCAGTGATGTGCCCGGTCGGGCCAGTTATCTCCAAAGAAGGTACGGTCACCGAACTTATTTTGAGAGATGATGAGCCCATCCCCTGGGACTCCCTCATAGTCTATCTGGAAATTATGCAATGCGCCCTGCTTTGCGTCCTGAACGGCAATGATCAGCCTGTCATCCCGGTGCACAAAATCCGCCTCTTTTCCATCCTCCAGCACCCCGGTCACTACCATCCCCGTCCCATGGCTGCTCCTGCATTTCAGATCCAGGGAGAAGCTGTCCACTCCCTTTTTAAACAGGAGCTCCACCAGCGCCCTTCCCCTGATGATGTCTGTGGAATCATTCAGGTCCAGTTCAAAACAGTAACTCTGTACATCAACGGCCTCGAACCTTTCAGTCCGCTCCTGGCCAACCAGCGGATTGATGCAGGTTGTGGTGACGATGAAGAAGAAGCTCAGGGATTGAATCAATTTCATTTTAAACAGTGGATCATTGGGATGCAATTTAAAAATATTCTCAACATGTGAAATCTTTCGTATTTTTATGGATGGAGTGCTTGGATTCATCTCCCCTGGGGGTAAGGTCGCCAGTAATCTGCCATGAAGATGCAAAAAGTAAAAAAAAGGAAGATATATTTGCAGGAGGAGTTGATTCCAGGGGCATCCGGAAATAAAGAGTAAATATGAATGTATTAGTTACGGGAGGTGGTGGCTTTATGGGTATGGCCTTGATCAAAAGGCTGATCAAGGAGGGGCATAAGGTGACCAGCATTTCAAGACGGGAATATCCACTGCACTGGGCCCTGGGCATCAACAGCATCCAGGCCGATATACGGGACCTGGAGTCCATCGAAAAGGCATGCAAAGACAGGGATGTGGTCTTTCACCTTGCGGCCAAGGTCGGAATATGGGGTGCCTATAACGACTACTACTCGACCAATGTTTCGGGAACATTAAATGTCATCAAAGCCTGCAGGAAACAGGGCGTGAACCGGATCGTTTTCACGAGCTCCTCCAGTGTTGTATTTGATGGTTCCGATCTTGACGGGATTGATGAATCCTACCCATACCCGGAGCATCATGGTTCTCACTATGCTGCCACCAAAGCCATGGCCGAGCGGTTGATCATCGAAGCAAACAGTGAGACCCTTAAAACAATATCACTTCGGCCTCACCTGGTGTGGGGCCCATACGATGCGCATATCGTCCCGGGCATCCTGAAAAGGGCCTCATCGGGAAGGTTAAGACGCATTGGGGACCATGAACATTTTATTGATACCACCTATATTGATAACATGATCGACGCCCTTATGCTTGCCATGAATGCACTTGAATCGAAGCCTCAGGCGGCAGGGCGTAATTTATTCATTACCAACGGAGAACCGGCTAGGGTCTGGGATTTTATTAATTCGATCATCCAGATCGCCGGCCATAAACCTGTGCAAAAGAAGATACCCGAGCGGATGGCCCTGATTGCTGCAGGGATTGCGGAAAGATTTAACAAGACATTTAAGCCCGGAACGGAACCATTTATGACCCGTTTTGCCATCCGGGAGCTTTGCACAAACCACTGGTTTGATATCTCCGCTGCCAGGGAAGTACTTGGATATGAACCCCGCGTCAGTTACGCCGAAGGCTTTAAACATCTCAAAGAATACCTGAAGATCGGAAGGAGATAATTGGTCTTCCGGGGCAGGAGGATTACTTCTCTGATTTCTTGAAGCTGATGGCCATACCCCCGCCATTGCTGTCCACGTTGGTCTCATAATTCCCAAGACCCTGAAGGAACTCAAGGTAATCGGAGTTTCCACCCCGCCCCCCCCGTGCAGAGACATTGTGTGTGGTGTAACATCCCCCCACCTTCAGTTTGGGATCCACGGCAAGGAAATAGTTGCGGTACCATCCTTTGTCCGCATCGCTGAACACAAAATCAAAGGGCCCTTTTAGCTGGGGGACCAGGTCATGGGCATTTGCCAGCCTGGCATCAATAATGTGGTCGACGCCCGCCTCCTTGAAATTCTCCAGCGCTTCCCTGTACCTGCTTTCGTCCAGTTCGATGGTGGTCAGTTTACCCCCGGTCTTGCTCAATGCCCAGGCCATCCAGATCCCCGAATGCCCGGTGGAGGTCCCTATCTCGAGAGCCTCCGTGTAATTGTTCTTGACGATCAGGTCATGCAACAATTGCCCGTCACTGGCCGGAACATTCATGTCATACCATTGCCTGGAATGGGCATCAAGGAAAGCTTTTACTTTCCTGTCGATGGTCGACTGATCGGTCTGCTGGGAGTAACAGTTTAGCATGACAATTGCCAGGGGCAGAATAAGGAACGGATAAGGCCTGATGTGTAGTCGTTTCATAAAATCAATTTACAATTTTTTTTTCTGTAATTTCAAAAATTAAAAATGAATCCAAAAAGACATTCGGGCCATCCTCAGCTTACGGGGGAACATCCTTATGGGGACCTGGGCCAGTTGATCCTGATTTTTCTATTTCTGGGCATCTGGATCACCGATTCATTTATATGGCACTATTCGGATTTCCTGATGGTGGTTGTGCCCGATTATATAAGGATCCCCCTGGCGTCCCTGGCCATTATCCCGGGCTGGTACCTGACCAGGAACGGGATAAAAACAATTTTTGGAGTCAAAAGAGCGGTGCCTGAAATGGTCACTGAAGGTGTCTTCGGCATAGTCAGGCATCCCATCTATGCGGGTGCAATCCTCTTTTACCTGGGAGTCTCTTTCACCACCCTCTCCATTGCATCAACGGGTTTCTGCATGTTGGTGATCCTCTTCTACATAGTCATTTCCAGGTATGAGGAAAAGATTCTCACAGAGCAATTTGGAGGCGATTATCTAAATTATAAAAATAAGGTAGGGATGTTGTTCCCCAGGTTCTTCCGCCCCGGACCCTGATCCTCGGATTTTAACTTCTGAAAGCGTATTTAAAGAGATTCGCAATGGAGGGTTTCTGTCCCTGGATCAGGATCGCTGTCCTGAAAATTCTCGCACCCACCCAGACCGTGAACAAAGTGAACAGGATCACCCCCACAAGGCCGGCCAGTGGTTGCCAGAGCGGGACGGTGACATCGGTTCCCATCCGGATCATCATTATGGACGGTGTGAAAGGAGGGATCAGTGACAGGGTCGTGGCCAGGGTTCCCGAAGGGTCCTGGATCACGGGCATCATCAGGAACAGAGGGAGAATCACCGGTAACATGGCCGGGAACTGAAGTGACTGGGCATCCTTGTTGTCATTGCATGTAGCTCCCAGGGAAGCCATACCCGTTCCCACCATGACGATGAAGAATACAAGGTAAATAAAAAACCAGGGCAGGATGTCATAAGGAATGATCGACCCAAAGCCGGTCATTCGAAGGGTCACAATGGCTCCTGATACATATATGGCTGCTGTGGTAAGTGAGATCCCGATCCCGCCAAGCACCTTTCCCATCATGAACTGGAACGGGGTGATGGTACCCAGCAAGACTTCTGCGATCTTTTCGGTTTTCTCTTCCATCACCGCTGTCAGCAGGGGGATCGCGCTCATCATGACCAGCATGAACATCAGCAGGACGATGACGTAGGGTACAAAGAATGATTGCAGTTCATTGGTCCTCTGAGCCTCCTGCTGTTCCCCTGTCTTTTTGTCCACCGTGACCAGGCCCATACCGTCGATCCCGATCCATGTGAAAAGGTCAGCGGATTGTTCCGAATCGAGGTTCAACTCAGCCACACGAAGCTGCTGGAGCCTGCTGTTGATTGCATTCCTGAACCAATCACGGACATCATCATTGAAGGAGTGCTCAGTGTAATACCTCAGATAACCCTCTTCCCCCCCTGCAGGATGAAGCACATCAGGCCCAATTTCCAAAAAAGCGTGCAGTTCGCCTGATTGAACCCGCTCTGACAACGCCCTTTGCTGGGCCATCCTGTTTTCAACATCCGGGGCCACGAATTCAACCACATAGGCGGAACTCACTTTTTCTCCGGTTTCGCTGTCAAAAATATCCTGCTTGTTTCGGAATTCAAGAGCCTCTTTAAGGGGTTCGGTCATGATCCCTGAATAGTCAATGACAGCCACCTTTTTATCATCTGTATCCTTTCTGTTTTCTGTGATGAGAACAGCCAGGAATCCTCCACCCATTAGAAGGGGAACCAATAAAAGGCCAATGACGAAACTTTTTGTCCTGACGGCAGCGCGATACTCCCGCTTGAAAAGAGTCAATATCTTATGCATGAGGGTCCTCCTTTCTATCAGGGGATGCAATCCGGATGAATATGTCGTTCAATGACGGTTTGGTAATTTCGAAACGGGTAATGCGGGTTTTCTTCAACAACTCTGAAAGGATCGTCTGGGGATCGATCCGTGAAGCTACCCGCACCTCCTGCAATTTCCCGTAATCGTTGACCTTCTCGATGCCGGTTATTCCAAGGAAGGCAGCGGCACCCATTTCTGACTGGACGCGGATGGTGTCGTTTCCGTACTGGTCCTGGATACTGGTGAGGGTTCCGTCCAGCACCTTGCAGCCCTTGTAGATCATAAAGATGTAATCACACATTTTTTCTGCCATCCCCATGTCATGGGTGCTGAAAATGATGGTGGCCCCGTGCGACTGAAGATCCAGGATCACATCCTTTAAAAGTTCTGAATTGACAGGATCCAGGCCACCGAATGGTTCATCCAGGATAATGATATCAGGCTTATGGAGGATGGTGGCAATGAACTGAAGTTTTTGCTTCATTCCCTTGCTGAGGGTTTCCACCTTTTTCTCCTTGTAGGCGGTCAGGTCTAACCGGTCAAGCCAGAAGTCCACCTGTCTTTTTATATCCGTCCCCTCGTTTAATTCACCATGAAACTGGAGCAACTCCCCCAGTTTCATTTTCTTGTACAGGCCCCTTTCTTCCGGAAGGTATCCAATACGGACAGGGGGGCGACCGTTCTGGTCCATTCCGTTGATCCGAATGGTCCCTTTGTCAGGGTACATGATCTTCATGATCATTCGGATGGTGGTGGTTTTTCCTGAACCATTGGGGCCGATAAAACCATAAATGCTTTTCCCGGGAACTGACAGCGAAAGGTCATTCACAGCAGTAACCGATCCGAATGTTTTGGTCACGCCGGATAATTCAATAATATTCATGATGGAAAATAACTTGTGAGGATAGCCAAGTTAAATAATTCAGGGGAAATTCCTCTGAAAAATGCCATATTTTCCTGAGAGGCTACTCCTCAAGGGTGGTCAGGTCCCCCTCCTCCTGGCCCAGGGCCCTGGCCTTCAGTACCCGGCGCATGATCTTTCCGCTCCTTGTCTTGGGCAGTTTTTCGGCAAATTCAATATGTGCAGGGCGGGCGATGGGCCCCAGCTCATTGTCCACGTGTTTTTTGAGTTCTTCCACCAGGGCATCAGAGGGGGCAAATCCTTCTCTGAGGATCACCGTCGCATGGATGATATTCCCCTTCAGGGAGTCCGGCAACCCGATGGCTGCAGCCTCGGTGATCGCAGGGTGGCTCACCAGGGCACTTTCGATCTCGGCCGAACCAAGCCTGTATCCGCTTACTTTTAGCACATCGTCGTTCCTGCCAATGATCCAGAAGTAACCATCCTTGTCCACCTTGGCCGAGTCACCTGTCAGATACCAACCCTGTTTTTTATAATGCTTCCAGTATTTTTCAATGAACTGGTCCGGATCCCCAAGGATGGTCCTGGCCATTCCCGGCCATGGATTCTTAATCACCAGGTTCCCTTCTGCACCTGCAGGAACGGCCTTTCCTGCCTCATCCACCACGGCCACCTCGTTCCCGAAGAAAGGTTTGGTGGCAGAACCGGGCTTCAAAGGGGTGATCGGCAGGGGGGTGATCATAAAGCCACCCGTCTCGGTCTGCCACCATGTATCCATGATGGGGCAATGACCCTTGCCGATCACATCGTAATACCATTTCCAGGCTTCCGGGTTGATGGGTTCCCCAACGGATCCCATGAGCCGGAGGGAACTGAGATCGTGTTTATCGGCCCAGGATGCGCCATACCGCATCAGTCCCCTGATGGCTGTAGGGGAGGTGTAAAATATATTCACTCCGTATTTCTCGATCATCTGCCACCACCTGTTGGGATATGGATGGTTGGGAGCACCTTCGTACAACAGCGTGGTTGCTCCATTCATGAGGGGAGCATACACGATGTATGAATGTCCTGTGATCCAACCAGGATCTGCTGCACACCACCACCGGTCGGCGGGTTGTATATCGAATACATATTTAAACGTGGTCGAAGCATACACTGAATAACCTCCGTGGGTATGCAATAAACCCTTGGGCTTACCCGTGGTCCCGCTGGTATAGAGGATGAAGAGCGGATCTTCAGCATCGGTTTGTTCAGTCTCGCATTTGGATGATGCAATGGGCATTCCCATAAGATCGTGCCACCAGAAGTCACGGTCATTTTCCATATAGCACTCCTCCCCGGTCCGCCTGACGGCTATACACACATCAATGGTGGGGGACCGGCGCATGGCTTCGTCCGCGATGGCCTTCAACTGGGTGGGTTTGCCCCTGCGGAATCCTCCATCGGCAGTGATCAGTATCCTGCTGTGTGCATCGGCAATCCTTTCGGCAAGTGCTTCAACACTGAACCCGCCGTATACCACGCTGTGCACTGCGCCAATTTTTGCACAGGCCAGCATGGCAATGATGATTTCCGGAATCTGGGGCATGTAAATGGTAATGATATCTCCTTTTTTGGCCCCCATTGCCTTCAGCACATTGGCGAATTTTGATACCTCCCTGCCCAGGGCAAAATAGGAGAAGGTCTTCATATCACCAGGTTCACCTTCCCAGATCAGGGCCAGCTTGTTCTTGGTCTCTGTCAGTAAATGGCGATCGATGGCATTGGCAATCACATTGGTTTTACCACCGGTGAACCACTTATAAAATGGCTTATTGGAGTCATCCAATACCTTATCCCACTTCTGGTACCAGTGGAGGCCCTTTGCCTCCTTGCTCCAGAAGCCCTCCCGGTCAGTGATGGATTCCTTATAAAGTTTATCGTACTCCTTGATCCGGGCGTGTTTCGTAACAGACTTGTCCGGGTGATACAAGGAATTTGTCGAATTGAGAACCGAATTTTTCTTCATGGTTAGCTATTTAGAATTTCGCAAAATAACATCTTAATGCATGAATCGCAAATTTTCACCTTCATGCCATGAGCCTGGCCATAGAGAAGAAGGACCACCCGGGGGGGATTTCCTAACGGGGCGGACCGATGATAGGCCAGTTTTTTTTAAGGGCCCGCTTCCTTAGTCTTTTATCGGGAGAGACTGCCACGGGATTTCCCACAGATTCCATCACATGGTGGTCCGTATGCGAATCCCCGTAATAATATGCATCCCCCGGATCATAACCATGCTCCTTGCAGTAAGCCTTCAGCCGCACTTTTTTCTCTTTTGCATAGACCAGCCTGCCATGGGTGGCTCCCGTGAGGATCCCATTCTTGGAAACCAGCCGGGTACAGATCATGTCATCCATTTCCAGGTGATCCCGCACGGGTTCGCATACGGGAGCTGTTGCTGAGGAGAGTAAGACCACTGCGCCATTCTGTCTTCTGTGCTCCTCCATGGTGGCAAGGATTTCACCCCGGATTGTTCCGACCAGGGAGGCGCTGTAAACTTCGCGGCAAAGTTCCTTGACCGATTTCTCACTCAGGCCTTTCAGCCATGTGAGCATGCGGGTGATCATCTTCGTGGGATCACCGAGGTCAAGCTTGTAAATAATGGAGAGGTAGACTGCATGCCTGTATTGTTTTGCGCTCATGATCCCCCTGTTCCTGGCAGCTTCCACCAGATAGGTGGCACTGTTGACCGTAAGGATGGTATGGTCCAGGTCGTAAAATGCGATGTATGCAAATCTTTTTCTCAGGGTCATCTCGTTTTATGGGCCCGTGGCAAAGTAATGCGTGCCCTCCGGGTTATAGATCATCGTCAATGCCATGGGTAATAGCGATATTTCAAAGGTAGTATCAAAATAGAGTTCCCCGTCCACATGAAAGGGTACTTTTTTTCCAAAATCGACGGTTAAGGAGTGGGTCTGGTAGTAATCCACCTTTTTATCCCTGACGTGTGTCCCTTTGGGCACCATGGTCAGGATCTTAAGGCGTTGAAGCAGGTTCAGTTTCCTGATCATGCATACGTCGAGCAATCCGTCGTTGGCCATGGCTTCAGGGGTTATTAAAAAGCTTCCTGCAAATCGCCGGCCAATGGCAATGGTATTCATAAAGCAATCCGTTTCATATTGTTCGCCGCGGGATGTGAGCGTCACGCGGCCTTCCCTGAAGAAGAGGAGGGTTTTCAGAATGTGCCAGACATATTTGCCCTTGCCCTTTCCGGCAGCAACTTTACCCGGCTCCACATAATTTTCTGCAGCGACCTGGGCATCAAAGCCCAGGCCCATCCCGTTGAGGAAGTGCATCCTGTTCACCATTCCCACGTCCATTCCACGGGTTTGCTGACGAAAGAAGATCTCCCAGTGATCGCCGGTGAACCTGTCAGGAAATCCCAGGATCTGGATGAAATCATTTCCTGTTCCGGCCGGAATGATGCCGGTGACCACACCCTGTTGTTGGATCAGGGGAGCTGCCACTTCATTCATGGTCCCGTCACCACCCACTGCAATGATATGGGTATATCCCTTTTCAAGATGTCTCCTGGATATCTCTGTGGCGTGACCGTGCCGTTCGGTAAGTACGATCTTTGCATCCACATCTTTTGATGCAAGCTCTCTTTCAAGTTCAGGGATCATCTCCCTGCCGGATCCGCTCCCCGATGTGGGGTTTACTATAAAGACCCATTTCCCTTTATGCGCCATGTTTGTTCTTTTCAAATGATGCTGATTCGATGATGCTTCTGATCCGCTCCATGATCTCCCTGTCGGAAAACTTCAACAATTCGTTTCCCCGGACGGGGGGGTGGATCACCACACCCAGTTTTGATCCAAAGTGGATATGAAACCTGTGCTTGGGCTTTAACTGGTAGAATCCGTTCAGGGTCACCGGGAGGATGTCATTACCTGTAGCCCGGAGGAGGTGGATAAATCCCCGGTAGAAAGAGTTGAGTTTTCCATCCAGGCTGCGGGTCCCTTCCGGAAAAATGGCCACTGTCCTGGATGTCCCTTTTTCCTCCAGGGCCATCAGCATTTTACGTGTATTGGTTATAGTGCTCATCCTCATAGGAATGTAATCGGTCATAAGGAGCATCTGTTTAAATAATGGTATGCGAAGCAAACGTTCATGGCCAAACCAGGAGACATCGGGATAAACCGCCATGATCGCAATGATATCAAACATGCTGGAGTGGTTGGCAAGCAGGATGTATTTACCCCCTTTTTGGATATAATGCTTCCCTTCCACATGAAGCCGTTTCCCCATCAACAGGAAGACTGACCTGGCCCAGAATCCCATGATATGCCTGATCCCGTTTTTCCAGCCCAGGTAGGCCTGGATCAGGATCAGGAAAACGATCACCGCAGTATAGGTGTAGAGGAGGATGAATAAGGGTACAGATATAATGGTTTGGATCCGGCGGTTGTGCATGGAGCAATATACAACATCAAAACCAACTGTCAATATCCAGCTGTTTTTCCATCCAATCGATCGCAGGCTGGTTTGGGGCCGCAGAAAAGAAATCATAACCTGTCACCGTTTCCAGGGAGTCCACCGTGATGGCAAAAATTCGCAGATCACCGGACGATCCCCTGTTGGGCAGCAGGAAAGCCATGAAAGAGTGGTCGGGAGGCGACAGGTCCACCAGGACCTTGAAATATGAGGCAGGAACACCAACCCCGTTCCCTCCGATCAGGGTGTCTATTGGCTCCAGCAACGGGCCGGAGATCACGTAGATGCTGTCCTTCTCCACCGCCCACTTGCGGACCATCTCCTCAAGCCTGCGCCAGACCCCCCTGTTAAATGATGGATCCTGTGGACTCATATTGGACATGAGGAAGGACTCGCTCATGGCATTCCAGTCCCATTTCATGTCCCCGGCAGGAGCCAGGTGCCCCCTGTCAAATCCTGATCCCCGGTAATCTTCCGGCTCGGCAGATCCGGTTTTGATCGTGGTATCGGCCCTGAAGTTATCCGTTCTTTCCGCAAGATCCGATTGAACCTCATCCCGGGTAAGGATGTACACCACCCAGGAGGCCTGCTCAAATTGTTCATTGTATCCCAGGTCAAATCCTGTATAGGACCGGATGGTATCCGTGGTGGAAGCCATGGGGTATCCCAGGGAGAGGTGGTCCCAGAGGAGGCTCATATCCACTGGCGGAACCTCGGCTACCATGGAGGTTTGAAGGTCGCGGGCATCTTTTTTCCACGGCTCAGTGGTCACAAGGTAAGCGGCGACGAGCAACACGATGAACGTGATAATCCCAAACCTTTGGTTTTTCGAGATCGGCATGGAGTAAAAATACTTATTTTTATGTTCTTCATGGCGAACTACTGGATCATAGGGGATATACACGGAGAGGTGCGCCTGCTGGACAGCCTTCTCGAAAACCTGTTGCGTTTCAAGCCCGATCAGATCGTCTTTGTGGGGGATTATATCGACCGTGGTCCCTATTCAAGGGAGGTTATCGACCGCATCATGGGCCTGGAAATCCCGGTGGCCTGTTTGATGGGAAACCATGAAATGATGATGTTGAATGCCATGGAGGATCTAGGGTATGGTTATAATCCCATCGAGCTTTGGTACTATAACGGGGGCGAGGCTACACTGCATTCCTTTGGGGCGACCAGTTTCTTCAATTTTCAGTCCACCATGGACCCCGTCTACCTGGAGTTTTTCAGGAAGTTAAAGATGAACCATATCCTGCATGTGGACCACCAGCTGAAAGTGCTGGTCACCCATGCCGGAATCTCGCCTTCAATTCCCGTGGAGCAGCAGATCGTCCTGAAAGACTACACCAGCCTGGTTCGGTACCTTCAGGAAAACCACATAGACATGGGTGATTCATTCCTGTGGGTGAGGGAGAACTTTTTTGAGTCTCCATCTGACCTCTGGAAGGGATACCTGGTGGTGCACGGCCACACGCCCAACATGAAGCTTAGGCGATATATCACCACCAATGGAACCAGGAACTTTCTTTTTGTGGAAAATGACATCAGTATTCGAAAGGAGATCGGATCGGGGAAGATGGTTTCCATTGACATTGACTCGGGATCGGTCATCAGTGGCAGGTTGACGGGCCTGGGTATTTTTATTGAAAATGAAGGGACCGATGCCCGGGAGGTGAGATTGAAGAGCATTACGGTTACCAGTGAGGAAATTGTTCCCCGTGACCTTGGCATCCTGAACCATTAATCCATGATGATCCTGCCAGTTGTCGGGAATAACTACCTTTGTGCCTTAAAATAATGAAATTGATACCGGGAGATATTAAAGTAATCGGATTCGATGCCGATGATACATTGTGGGTCAACGAACCCTATTACCGGGAGGCTGAAGATCAATTTGTTAAGCTGGTATCGACCCATGGGGTCGAGGAGGATATTTCTGCGGCCCTCTTCAGGACCGAGATCGGGAACCTGCAGCTTTACGGGTATGGGATCAAGGCTTTTATGCTCTCACTGGTAGAATGTGCCATCACCATCACCGGAGGGAAGGTTACCCCGGATACCATCGAACAGATCATCGGGATCGGAAAAGGAATGCTCCAGAGACCCATCGAGCTTTTGGAAGATGTGAAACCGGTTCTTGAAAAACTGGCTCCAAGGTACCGCCTGATCGTGGCCACCAAAGGGGATCTCCTGGACCAGGAGAGAAAGATGAAACGATCCAGCATCTCTTCGTTTTTCCATCATATCGAGGTGATGAGCGATAAACAGGAACAAAACTATATCCAGCTTCTTCACCACCTTGATATAGAGCCCTGCGAGTTTCTGATGGTGGGCAATTCATTGAAGTCGGATGTAATCCCGACTATAAACCTGGGGGCCTATGCCATCCATGTGCCATACCATACCACCTGGGCACATGAAGAGGTTGACTGGGAACCTGACTCCGACCGGTTTTTCCAGGTGGATCAACTTCGTGAGATCCTGGATATTATTTCCTGAAGCCAGTGCATGGTGTGTGGATCCCGGTTTAAAAACCCGGGGGTGGTGGCTACCCGTTGAAGGTGCGGACCCTTTCAATGCGCATGGCAAAAGGGACATTGTCGTGTGAAAACACGTATTCCACTGCATGGCTTCCCTCCGACCTGCCCACGGTCTCCAGCTCCAGCTCCTTAAGGATGGCCTCCAGTTCTGTGCTGTACTGCTTGTTGACCACGATTCGCATGGTTCCGTAATAGAGCTCGGAGATCAGGAATACCCTTCTGATCCTTCCGTCATAGTCGTTCCAGTGAGTGGCTTTCATCTGTTCAAGGAAACGGTCGATCTTGATGCGTATAAGGTTATCCATTTCCCTTACCTGGAGATCTCCAAAAGTGAATTTGCCCAGCTTATTGGACCTGAACTCACCTGTGATCCTGGCCATTTTCGGATTTTGCAACTCTCCAATGAGTTCCACGTTCACATCCACCGAGCGGGTTGCAAAATGTGCATCCATCAAGGGGGTGTCACGGCACTCCTTCCTGAAAAGGTCCCATTCCATCTGTACGATGAGCTCCGCATCAAGGAAAGCCGTATAAATGGTGTTGGGCATGCCCTTTCTTGAGAATTCGGGCGGGCCAAATATCGGGTCCCACACCAGGTCACCAAGCGAGATCCCCTCATGTGAGGCCGGGATAAGCTCAAGATCGTAAGCGGACCTGAATTTTCGAAGCTCCATGGGTTCTTTGGTTATAATAGATGGTAATTCATGACGTTAATAACTAAAGATCAGGTTTTTTTTGGTCCAACGCAAACAAAAACATGTTCGGATTTCCAAAGAATTCCCTTAATTTGTGCCTTTTTAGCGAGGAAGGATGAATGTACTTGATATCATATTTCTTGTGCCATTGCTTTTTGCCCTTTACCGGGGTTTCCGAAAGGGATTGATCCATATGATCTCCTCCCTGACAGCCCTTATACTGGGGATCGTAGGGGCCATTAAACTGAGGCCGTTGTTTGCATCGTTGCTGGATTCCATATTTAATATCGATCCGCAACATATGAACGTGATCGCTTTTGCAGTGGCATTTGTAACCATAGTACTGTTGGTGCACCTGGTGGCGTTTATGGTGGAAAAGCTTGTAAACGCCGTGGCCCTTAATTTTGTGAACCGGTTGCTGGGAATGGCATTTGGCCTGGTGGTGACCGCCTTTGTGCTCAGCATGATCCTGTGGCCTGTGAATGAGGTGAATGCCGAAAAACAGATCATCAAACCCGAACATATCGAGAAATCCTTGCTCTATAAACCGCTTTCTGCCATTGCCCCTGCACTTTTTCCCTATTTGAAGAGGCAGGATTGGAAGCAATATGTGCCCAGGAAAAAGGATAATACTAGCGTATGAATTTTGTAGAAGAGCTTAAGTGGAGGGGAATGATCCATGATATCATGCCCGGAACCGAGGAGATGCTGGAACAGGAGATGGCCTCGGCCTATGTGGGGATCGATCCCACCGCCGATTCATTGCATATTGGTCACCTGGTGGGGGTGATGATGCTGAAGCATTTCCAACATGCCGGGCACCGTCCCATTGCCCTGGTGGGAGGGGCCACGGGAATGATCGGGGATCCCAGCGGAAAGTCGCAGGAGAGAAACCTGCTGGATGAATCCACCCTTAAACAGAACCAGGAAGCCCTGAAAAAGCAGATTGCCAGGTTTCTTGATTTCGTCAGTGATACGCCGAACAGGGCCCTGATGGTGAACAATTATGACTGGATGAAGGATTATTCATTCCTGGGATTCATCAGGGACATCGGGAAACATATTACCGTGAACTATATGATGTCCAAAGATTCGGTGAAAAAAAGGGTGGGCGCTGACAGCAAATCGGGCATGTCCTTTACCGAATTTACTTATCAGCTGGTCCAGGGTTATGATTTCCTGGTCCTCTACCGGGATTACAAATGCAGGCTTCAGATGGGAGGATCCGACCAGTGGGGCAATATTGTGACCGGTACCGAGTTGATCAGGAGGGTGGATGGCGGTGAAGCTTTTGCCCTGACCTGTCCGCTGATTACCAAATCAGACGGCGGCAAGTTCGGTAAAACAGAGGAGGGCAATGTTTGGCTTGACCCTGCAAGGACCTCTCCATACAGGTTCTACCAGTTCTGGCTCAATGTTTCAGATGAGGATGCAGAGAAATACCTGAAGATATTCACCATGCTGAAGAAGGAGGAGGTTGAAGGACTGGTCAGTGAGCACCAGGCCGGACCCCACCTCAGGATCATGCAGAAGCGGTTGGCAGAGGAGGTTACCGTGATGGTGCATTCCCGGGAGGAGTACGAGATGGCTGTGGAGGCTTCCGGGATCCTTTTTGGCCAGGGGACCACCGAATCTTTGAAAAAACTTCCCGAAGATCTCTTCCTGGCCGTATTTGAAGGGGTTCCACAGTATGAAATTGACACTCCGGATATGGATAAGGATGTACTTGAACTTCTGGCAGTGGATACAGGCGTTTTTTCCTCCAAGGGAGAGGCCCGGAGGATGGTATCCGGCGGTGGAGTAAGCATCAACAAGGAGAGGATCAGCGATCCGGATTTGAGGATCGGAAAGAATGATTTTATCAACCAAAAATACCTCCTGATCCAGAAGGGGAAAAAGAACTATTACCTGATCAGGGTAAAGGACCTTTAATACTGAAATCCAATGGAACAAAAACAAACGACAGGTTATAATTTCAATTCCGTAGATCTCTTGATCTATATCTGGAAAAAGCGGTGGATCCTTGCTTCCGTGGGATTTATTGCGGCAGTGGCTTCCATTGTCATCTCCATCCTGATCACACCGCTCTTCCGGTCATCGGTCATCATGTTCCCGGCCACCAGTGTCTCCATCTCCAAAGAGCTGCTTGTTCAGAACTATTCCAGCCGGCAAAATGTGCATGGATTCGGAGAAGAGGAGCAGGCAGAACAACTCCTGCAGGTATTAAATTCAGAACCCATCCGCACCAGGATCATTGAGAAGTATAACCTGATGGAGCATTATGAAATAGATCCCGGGGAGAAATATCCCAAGACCAGGTTGTACGAGGAGTACAAGTCCAATATCAATTTCAGGCTCACCGAGTATATGTCAGTGGAAATCTCTGTACTGGATAAGGATCCCGAAATATCTGCCAGCATTGCCAACGATATCTCTGACCTGGTGGATACTGTATACAACAGCATGAAAAAGGAGCGCGCAAAGGAGGCCCTGTTGCTGGTGGAGAGGGAGTACCATGAATCGGAAGATTACCTGGTTGCTGTGAGGGATTCTTTCAGCATTCTCAGCGAGAAACTTTCGGGCCAGGTCAAGTCCGGCGAGGATGCCACCAATAACCTGATCAGGGCCATTTCTGAAAATGGCGCCATGTGGGTCTCCATGATGAATTTCATAAGGACCGAGACACAGGTTGTGGCGGGCCTGAACCTCAGGTACAAGGAGGCCAGGCTGGAAGTGGAGCAGGACCTTCCCAACAAGTTTGTAGTGGAAAAGGCATACCCTCCTGAAAAAAAGGCCTACCCCAATAAATCACTGATCGTGATTATTTCCACCTTCTCGGCCCTTCTCCTGGCATTGATTGTGCTTATTGTCATCGACAACATCAAAGCCCGGGTGGCCCAAACAGAAGAAAAATGATTGCCGGCATACAGGAAAGGTACCCTAAGGCCCTCCTGTGGGGGATCCTGATCACCTACGTCGCCCTGAATACCCTCATGGTGGCGTTGGAGTTCTACTTTGTTCCCCTGATACCCGCCCTGTTGTTGTTCATAGCCCTTGCGCTGGTGGCCATGGAAAAGTACCTCCTGGCAGTGGTCTTCTTTGTACCGCTGTCGGTGCCCCTCAGCATGCTGGTGAAGGGGCTTTCCATCGATATGTACCTTCCCACCGAGCCCCTGCTGGCCGGATTGCTTCTTCTGTACATCCTCAAATACCTGATGGGTGACCGGATCGATATCCGTGTACTGCGGCACCCGGTGACACTTGCCATCTATTTCCACCTGGCCTGGATGCTCATAACCAGTATGGCCAGCACCGATCCGCTGGTATCTTTCAAACTCCTGGCCTCCCGGCTCTGGTTCATCGTAGGTTTTTACCTGCTGGGGACCCAGATGTTCAGAAAGGAGAAGCGCATGCACACCTATGCCTGGCTCTTCATTATCGCTTTCAGCGGCGTGATCCTCTACACCCTGATCAACCACCTACAGTATGGACTCAACAACCAGGTGATGGCCCATCGCGTGGCGAGACCCTTCTACAAGGATCACACCTCATACGGTGCCACACTGGGATTCATCCTTCCTGTCCTTGTGGCCCTCTTCATGTTTATTAAGAGGGAGGATATCAATACACGTTTCCTGATGCTGCTGCTTATCCTGTTGGTAGTTTTTGCAACGGCGGTCTCCTATACACGTGCCTCCTGGATCAGCATCCTGGCATCCCTTGGGGTGTGGGCCATCATCAAGCTCAGGATCCGGTTTGAATTGGTTCTTGCGGGAGCCTTTATCATGGTGGCATTCTTTTTATCCATCAGGACCCAGCTTATGGTGGAGCTTGAACAAAACAGGGTAGAGTCATCGGGGGAGTTTTCGGAACATGTCCAATCCATCTCCAATATCTCCACTGACCAATCCAACCTGGAGCGCATCAACAGGTGGAGCTGCGCCTTAAGGATGTGGAAGGATAAACCACTCCTGGGATTCGGACCCGGAACCTATCAGTTCGAATACGGGAGATACCAGCGTTCCTACGAAAAAACCCGCATCAGTACTGATTTCGGGAACATGGGTACCGCACACAGCGAATACCTGGGACCACTGGCAGAGTCGGGGGTTTTCGGATTGATCAGCATCCTCCTGGTGATAGGAACCACGATTTATACAGGGATCAGGGTCTATTACACCTCCCGCAGACGTTCCATCAGGATCTTTTCTCTGGCCATCCTGATCGGTCTATTCTCCTATTATTTTCACGGCTTGCTTAATAATTTCCTGGATACGGATAAGATCTCCGTGCTTTTCTGGGGCTATACGGCCATGCTAGTGGCCATGGATCTCTATCACAGGGAGGAAGAGCCGGATATGGAGGGGGCCTCCTAGTGGAATCCTTTGGTGCCGGGAAACTCGGCGCCGATGATGGAGATATCATCAAAAATGGCAGCCGAACCCTCCAGGATCTTCTGGTTGCGGACGATTGTTTTGATGTTATCCTCCAGTGATTTTGTGTTGGAGATCTCTCTCTCAAGGTTATCGGTCCCGAATTCTATACCCGAATCCTGGATCACCTCTACCAGTCCGTCTGTATAACAGAAGAGCTTTGCAGGATGATCAAGCCGGACCACCGCTTCATTGACAAAAGGGAGTTGATCCAGCATTCCCATTCCGACGCAACCGCTTGCCAGGGGAGTCAGTTTTTGTGATCCCATCTCATACAGGAACGGGGGATTGTGACCCGCATTGACATACTTCAACACCCTCTCTTTAAAGTGGTAACGGGCGATGAAAAGGGTTATGAATTTTTCCCCCTTTGCACTGTTCATCACCCGCTCGTTGAGCCGGTGCAGGGTATCTGTAAGGCTTTGCCCGGCTGTGTAGAGGGCCCTGAGGTTGGCCTGAAAATTGGACATCAAAATCGCTGCAGAGATCCCTTTTCCGGATACATCGGCAATGCAGAATCCCACCTCATCTTTGCTCAGCTGGATCACATCGTAATAGTCGCCCCCCACTTCGAAGTGCGGATGGTAAAAGGCCTTCATGCGGATAAATTTGTTTGAAGGCAATTTCTCCTTTGCAGGGATCAGCATGGTTTGCATCTTGCTTGCCAGTTCCATCTCCCTTTTTAAGGCCTCCTGGCGCAACGTTTCCAGGAATAACCTTTTATTCTCGATGGCCACCGTAATGATGTTGGAGAGCGTTTGGATGAACCTCAGGTGCTTGATGATGGGGCTCACGCCTTCACCCTCCTCCTCAATATCCCCGATGAGTACGAAGGCAATGGCCTGGTCCTTATGGGACACGGGGATCACAATATCCACCAGTTCGGGAAAGTGCTGGGGTTCGGAGGTGATGAAAGAGATCTCCTCATAGGGCAAAAGGTCCCTTTCCATGTCGACCTTGTTAAAAAATTTGTTCCCAAACCCTGAATTCAGCAGGCATTCCCATTTGTCGGAGTACTTTAACACGATTACCTTGCCGATATCCAGGTCATCGGTCAGCATCTTTTCATACCGGCGGATCAGCTCGCTTGTGGATACATTATCATTGATCGCCAGGGTAATATCCAGCAATGCATTGAGTTTGAAGGTGGATAATTTTAATCGGTTATCAGAAAATTTACCCATAATTGGCAATGGATCTACCCTGTTACTTTTTAACCCGCTCCGAGTAAGAACGGTCACGGGTGTCGACCTTGATCATTTCGCCGGTGTCGATGAAGAGGGGAACCATGATTTTGGCCCCTGTTTCAAGTTCGGCCGGTTTCTGGGCCGAGGTGGAAGCGGTGTTTCCTTTTTCACCGGGTTCTGTATAGGTGATTGCAAGTTCCACGAAAGGGGGAAGGTCCACGGTAAGCGGAGTTTCTGTATCGGCATGCACCACGATCTCCACCGGTTGTCCCTCCTTCATAAGGTCCGCGTTTTCGATCATCTGCGCCTGGATGCTGATCTGTTCAAATGTCTCCAGGTGCATGAAATGAAAACCGAGGTCATCGGTATAGAGATACTGGTATGGCCTTCTTTCCACCCTGGCCGGGTTCACTTTCACACCTGCTGAAAAGGTATTTTCTATCACCTTGCCTGTGGTAAGACTCTTCATCTTGGTCCTCACGAATGCCGGACCTTTTCCGGGTTTTACGTGTTGAAACTGTGTGATTGTATAAAGGTCATTGTTGTACTCCAGGCAAAATCCGTTTCTGAAATCTGCAGTTGTCGCCATTTTCGCTTTTTAATTTTTCAAATATACCAATATATTGTTTGTAAGCCCTCCCGGTTATAACACCTTTTTTTTCGGAATGGTTGCAATGAAATCTTTCAGGTAATAGGGTTCAAAATATGCCACGTCTTCAAACAAATTCTGACGGAACCGGTTGAGCGCGGGGATGATCATCTGGCTCGCCGAGGGGTTCAATCCCCTTATAAAGTGTGCATTGGGATGATCGAGTACCTCTTCACATTTGAGCGAACCGTTTCCAAAAAAGCAGACAGGCTGGTTCTCAAGCAGCTCCCTGTAAGTGTCCCGGTCGACCACGTCGGCAGAGACCTCCCTCACCACATCCATCCCGGTGGTATAAAAGCAGCTATAAACCTCCATCCTCCTGGCATCCAGCATGGGGCAGAGCAATAACTTTTCACCATGCTCCCGGAGCAGCTCCCGGACTGAATGTTGATCCAGGGCGCCATGGGCCATGTTGTCCAGGGTACCGGAAGCCACCATCGGTTTTTCCAGGGCATATGCAATCCCTTTGGCGGTTGATACCCCGATTCGAAGACCTGTATAGGAGCCGGGCCCTTTGCTGATGGCCACGGCATTGATCATCTCAATTTCCCTTCCGCTTTCCTCAAATACTTTTCGGATAAATGCGTTGAGCAGCGCAGCATGGGATCGTTCAGCTCCGCTTTCTGCCAGCGAGAGTTGCTGATCCCCTTCTGAAAGGGCCACCGAACAAATGTCCGTGGCTGTTTCAATGTGCAGGATCAGGGGTTCTGCCATAAGCGATTATTCCTTGTTGTTTTTACCCCCTTTGAAGAGATCCTCTTCAGAAACCACCTCCACATTCAATTCGTTTTTGAGCTGCCTGGAGATGGCCGAATAGGGGGCAACCACCACTTCGTCCTCGGCATTGAGGCCTTCGGTGATCTCAATGTAGCTGTTATCCTGGATGCCGGTTTTTACCTTTTTCATCCAGGCTTTTCCCTCGGATACAGTAAATACCACGACGGAAGGATCATCACCTTTAGTCTGCGATTCAGTGGTTTGAGTAATCGATGAAACTGACCCGTCGGAGCTCACCTGCCCGATCTGCTCCTGCTCAGAACCCGCTGGCAATTCGGCCCCGGTGGTGTCCATTCGGGTTGTGACTGCCTGGATGGGGATGGAATATATACCTGTTCTCCGGTCAGTCTGGATATCTGCTGTGGCCGACATTCCGGGCCTGAGTGGATAAGGATTGGAGTGAGAGATCTTATCAGCGTAAGAATCCTGCAGCAGCAGGATCTTCACATTAAAATTGGTCACCTGGTCGGTTGTAACACCCGTGGTGTTGGCAGAGACCGGGATCTCCGAAACGACTCCCTTGAACCGGGTGTCCGGGTAGGCATCTACCTCGATGAGTGCAGTATCCATGTAGGAGACGCGGACAATATCATTTTCGTTTACCTCTACCTCCACTTCCATCCGGCTCAGATCGGCTATGCGAAGCAGTTCGGTACCTGCCATCATTGATGTTCCGACCACCCTTTCCCCCAGCTCCACCGCAAGCCTGGAGATCGTTCCGGTCATGGGTGCATGAATGGAGGTCTTCATGAGGCTTTCATCGGCCTCATCCAGGCTGGCTTTTGCACTCATGACCGAAAACTCGGCCGCCTCCTTTTCAGCCAGGTTTGTATTGTAAGTGGTCAGGGATTGTTCAAATTCTGATTCAGAAATAGCCAGATCCTCATACAATTTGCTGTTCCTTTTGTAATCCAGGCTTGCGAGTTCAAGTTGGGATTCTGCCTGTTTCAACCTTGCCTTGGAGTTATTCAGGGAAGCTTCTGCCCGGTTCCTGGCCATCTGGTAGGCCTCGGGTTTGATCTTAAGAAGGTACTGGCCCTTCACAACCTCATCCCCCTCCTTGACCACCAGCTCCACAATCTCTCCCGATACATCCGGGGAAATGGCCACTTCTGTCTCCGGCTGGATCTTTCCGTTGGCGGTAATGATCTCTACGATCTCTCTTTGGATCCCTTTCTCAACGGCAACTTTAAGATATCCTTCATTGCCGAACCAACCCTGTTTTTTACCCAGGGCAAGCACTATAATGAGCACAACTGCAACGATTGCTATAATGAGTAGTAATTTCTTTGATTTCATTGGTTCCGGGGGTATTAAAGTGTGATGGGTTCTCCCTTGTAAAAGTTGAGAATCTTTATTCTGAAGATAAAATCATATTTGGCTTGAAGAAGGTCTGACTGCGTGGCTGAAAGCTGATTCTTGGACATGTTATAATCGACGGTATTGACCAATCCCACTTCAAATTTCTTTTCTGTGTACTTGAAGGATTCCTCCATGGCGGTCAGGGCACTTACTGTGGCATTGAATTTTTTCAGAGCGGCCAGGGCATCCGCATACGCCTGCTGGATGGAGGCATAAAGGGTGAGCCTTTTACTCTGGAGCTCCAGTTCAGCATTTTCCAGGGATATCCGGGCATTGGCAATGCTTGTATTGACCTGCCACCCATTAAATATGGGGATTGATAGCCCCACTCCCAAACCGGCGGACCGGTTGTCCCTTACCTGTTCAAAGAACGGGTACTTGCCATACAAAGGGAACTGCTGTGGATAGGAATAGACCGGTTCTCCTCCCTGGGTTTCACCCAGGGGAACCTGCTGGGGATCACCCAGGCTCACCACCTGCTCGCGAAGGTCAGAATATCCCGAATTGTAATTGGCAGAAAGGGATAGCCTTGGGGACCTTCCACCTTTTGCGATGGCAAGGCCTTTCTCAGAACTCTCCAGTGCCAGCTCGGCACTCTTGATCTCAGGCATCTCCTGTTCAGCGATCCGGTAGACCTCCAGGGCATTGATCATAATGGGATCTTCATCCGGATCGGGCAGCTGGGGAATTTCCACATCAAAGGCGGTGTCTACAGGCAGGTCCAGGATCTGTTGCAGGTTCAGCAATGAAATGGCCAGCTGGTTCTCCGCGTTCACAAGGTTCAACTCTTCAGAAGCATACTGGGCCTCCAGCTCAAGGTAATTGCCCCTGGCCAGTTTGCCGGCATCCACCATTTTAAGGGTGCGCTCCACCTGCTGGCCTGTGATCTCCAGCTGGCTTTCCGTCACCGCAAGCAACTCACGGTTGAACATGATGGTGAGGTAAGCCGCAGCTATGTTCAGGGAAATGTCATTTTTGATCTTCTCCACGTCCTGATAACTGCTCATCAGGTTCAGCTCATTCTGAAGGATGGTGTTCCTCACCCGGAGTCCGTTAAAAAGGTTTACAGAGGAGCTTAATCCCATGTTGATGGAATTGATCTGCTCGTTGTCGGTAAACTTGTAGGTGGTCTGATCCAGGGCACGTCCCCAGGAAAAAGAGTAGTTTGAATTGGCATTCAGGTTGGGGATCTGGCCAAGTTTTGATTGCTTCAGAAGGTTTTCATTATATTCGGTGTTCAGAACTGACTGCTTGATCATGATGTTGTTCTCCATGGCATATTGAATGCAGTCTTCCAGGGACCAGGGCTGCTGAGCCTGTCCTGAAAATAGTGCACCGAAAAGCAATATGGAGAGGATTAAGGTTTGTCGAATCATAATCTACTGTTTTTTAATAAACGCTAAAGTTATAGATAACCGTTAGAAATGGATGCATAAAATCGAAAATATTGTGAATTATAGGGAGATTGGAGTGGTTAAGTATGTCCAGAACAAGCGGGCAAGAAACCTTTCCATCCGGATCAACCAGCAGGGGAATGTGAGGGTGACCATTCCGCGGTTTGTGAGTCAGAAGAGGGCCGAAGCATTTCTAATGTCCAGGAAACAGTGGATCCTTAAGAAGCTGCTTGAAATCAATAACCTGCAGGATACCAGGCAGATGCCGGTTGCGGGAGATCTGCTCAATGTGAGGGGGAAGGAGATTCCCATTGGACTGCAAAAAGGGGAGGGAAGTGTTGAAGATGCCATCTGGAGGATCCTTTTAAAAGAGGGGAAGGAGTATCTGCCCCGCAGGGTGAAGGAACTTGCGGAAGCAAACGGCTTTGAATTCAATGGCGTGAAAGTAAGGCAGATGAAAACAAGATGGGGGAGTTGTACCCATAAAAAGGGCATAAACCTGAACAGCTGGTTGATGATGTTACCCGAATACCTCTCCGATTATGTGATCCTGCATGAGTTGGTGCATACCCTGCACCGCGATCACAGCCACCGTTTCTGGGCGGCCCTGGATCTGGTCACCCATGGAAAATCAAAACAACTCCGGAAGGAGTTGCGGGCCCGCCCCATCATGCTAATAAACCCCGAAAATTAACTCCGCTGTCAGTGTGATGGAGTTAAAGGCCCTGGCCGAACGGATATCCACATTGAAAGAGGGGATGATATTCAGGAACATGTGCTGGTCCAGTTGACGCTGGTAACCCACACCGAATCCCAGGTTGGTTTTTGTTCTGCTGGTCACATCACCGCCTTTCAGGACCAGTTCGCCAAACTCCTCCGTATATTCCTTCAGATGGGTTACGAGCATCATTTCGAGCGTTCCGGTGAGAAGGAGGGTGTTGTCACCCGATTCAATGGGCCTATAATAGAGGGTCAGTGGAATCCCGATGGCCTGTTCGGCAAAACTGATTTGAACCTTGTCATTGGGATCGGTAATTGGAACGCCGTAATCGTCGGGGTAGTCCAGGTGAGAGGATGATTTGGCCACATAATTGATACCGGCCTTAAGGAACCAGTATTCATATTCCCAGTACACAAAGCTAAATCCTCCACCAAATCCCGGTTCAAATGTAGGTTCATCTCCCCTCATCCAGGAGTAGTTCCCCTGAAGGTTCCCCCCCACATAAAGATTGATCTGTGCTCCGGCAGATCCCGACAGCAAAATCAATACAAGCAGGTATAAAGACTTCTTCAATACCATATCAAACCCTTTTCCCAAAACTAACATATTAATTAATTGCTCAGGAGGTAATTTATCAAATGTAAATAGGTTATTATCTTTGCGTGGCCGGTTGTCCGGAATTGCAAAGCGTTTCCCCGGCAAATTTTCATAATGCTGACATTGTTTGTTAAACCACAGGAAAGATTATCATGGCCCTTCAGGAAGAATTTGAAAAACAGGGGAACTGGCTGTTTCGCTACCGCGGAATCCTGCCTTTGATTGTATTATTGGCAGGACTGGTTCTTTTCCTGCTTACGAAATTGTATCCCGGTGCCTTTTTCCCGGGAGGATTTTCAGGCGGTACCTATTATGAACTTGCCTGTTTGTTGATCAGTCTGCTTGGCCTGTTCATCCGCATCTATACGGTGGGCCACACCCCGGTGAATACTTCGGGAAGAAATGTAAAAAAGCAGGTGGCCGGCAAGGTGAACACCACAGGAAGCTATTCCCTTGTAAGGCATCCCCTGTATGTTGGAAACTTCTTTATGTGGTTGGGGCCGACACTTCTTACCGGGCAAATCTGGTTCGTGTTAATCATATGCCTGGTATTCTGGCTCTATTATGAGCGGATCATGTTTGCCGAAGAGCAATTTCTGAGGGCTAAATTTGGCACCCCATACCTGGAATGGGCCTCGAAGGTGCCGGCTTTTGTCCCCCGGTTGAATGGCTTTGTGAAACCCGATCTTCCCTTCAGCTGGCGAAAGGTAGTGAAGAAGGAAAAGAACGGCTTTGCGGCCGTATTCCTGGTGTTTTTCCTTTTCGATATGGCGGGGGAGCTGATCCTGAGAGGGAGGGATTTTAATTATGTGATTTTCGGAGGGCTGGCATTCAGCGCATTGAGCTATGTGGTTGTCAAAATTTTAAAAAGCCGGACCTCGGTGCTGAATGAACCGGGCAGGTAAAGTGCTCTTTCTCCCATCGGTGGTTGCAAAAGCCCCCCTCAGGGGTATCTGCAAAAAAGGGGCTGCCTTTCAGGACAGCCCCCGCTTTCTTAAACAATATTCAATCCTGGAATTCGATCCGGCGGATCTCTTTTCCCTGGTAACTACTCCTTATCAAAAACAAAGCGTTCTGCAAGGTCGCCCATGGAAGAGGATGCAGTGGACTCCAGCACCAGGTTATCACCATCCATGGAATACTTTTCTGTGATCACTATTTCACTTCCATCCTCCCATGGAATGGAGGAGGTGATGGTAAGTACTTTGCTCTTTTTATCCAGGAGAGCCTTGGATTTCTTCACTGAGTCCATCCATGCAGGATTTTCACATTCTTCACCGTCAAGTGTGAAAGAATCGTTTGTAGTATAGGCCTCACCCTGCATTTCGGAATTCTTTTCTACTTCTAACAATTTTTTAGAATGCTTTACAGCCATGGTGTTGGGCGCCAGGCTGAATTGATCACCCATCTCACTTTTTTGTGAATTCAATTTCCAGTTTCCGGAGAAATTCACCTTCTGGCTGAAGGCTGAGGAAGAGAGAATGGCCAGGGCA
>JAHEEC010000165.1 GCA_024640885.1 Bacteroidota bacterium
GCCGGTCCGTTCATGCAAATCTGACCGGTCCCTCTTTCCCCTGTAATCACATAGGTTTCAAGCCGTTCACCATTGTTGATGTTCACGATCTGGACCTTTTCATTTTCAATGAGGTTGGCCGCATTCATCAGATCTTCATCAATGGTAATGCTGCCAATGTAGTTCAGATCGGCTTCGGTGACTGTAACCCTGTGAATTTTCGATTTGACCACTTCAATATTCATGACTGCATAATTTCCCGGTGCAAAGTTAATCAAAAATAAGATTATCGATGAGCCTTATCTTCCCTAATTGAACAGCCACGCAACCCACTTTGTTCACCTGCTCCCCCCAGTTAGTAACCGGCATAAGCTCTTTATCCTCAACTATTTCAAAATATTCAAGTTTCATAATGGGCTGCTCCTTAAACCGTAATTCCACCCACATTTTCACCTCCGCAGGGCTCATGGATCCCCGTTTTTCCCGGGCCAGCTGAAGGGTGATGTGGACAAAGGGAGCCGCTTTCCGCTCTTCCCGGCTGAGCCTGACGTTCCTGGAACTCATGGCCAGTCCATCCTCATCCCGAATGATGGGGCAGGCTACAATTTCCAGATCCAACCCCAGGATTTCCACCAGCCTGCGCACGACCACCAGCTGCTGAAAGTCCTTCTGGCCGAAATATGCCCTGTGGGGAGCAACTGTTTCAAAGAGCCTGCTCACGATCTGTGCAACCCCCTGGAAGTGTCCCTTCCTCTGTGCCCCCTCCATGGTCCTTTCAAGGTTTCCCAGGTCAAAGGTCCTTATGACCTCATCGGGATACATTTCCTGGACCGATGGTACAAATACCAGGTCTGCTTTAAGTCCCTGAAGCATCTCCAGGTCCAGGTCCAGGGTCCTGGGATATGCCTCAAGGTCGGCCGGATCATTAAATTGAGATGGATTTACGAAGATGCTCACCACAATGGCATCGTTCTGATCTTTAGCTATTTTCACCAGGGAGGCATGTCCCCTGTGCAGTGCGCCCATGGTGGGTACCAGCCCGATGCTTTTTCCTGATTTGCGCAGGGTATCAAGGTGCCGGGTAAGGTCGTTTTTGGTCCTGTAAACAATCATGCCGGATGGATGAGGACAAAGATAGATAAAAAGGAATCAATTATTTTTAGTAAATTTGCATGATCAAAAAAATGAGGCGTGCATGATGGAAAGTAAAAAGGTATTATTTGTTTCTCAGGAAATTACACCTTATTTACCCGAAACGGAGCTTTCCCTTATCGGCAGAACTCTCCCGCAGGCGATCCAGGAAACCGGAAAAGAGATCCGGACCTTCATGCCCAAATACGGGAATATCAACGAGCGAAGGAACCAGTTGCATGAGGTTATTCGCCTTTCAGGGATGAACCTGATCATCGATGATACAGACCATCCGCTGATCATTAAGGTAGCCTCCATCCAGGCTGCCAGGATGCAGGTCTATTTCATTGACAATGAGGATTATTTTCATCGGAAGCATACGGTGGTCGATTCCCGGGGAAGGTTTTTCGAAGACAACGATGAAAGAATGATCTTCTTCGCCCGGGGTGTGCTGGAAACAGTTCGAAAACTGCGGTGGTCACCCGACCTGGTGCACTGTCACGGATGGTTCACCTCCCTGATCCCGCTGTACATCAAGAATGCCTACCGCGAAGATCCCCTTTTTGCAGATTCAAAAGTGGTCTTCTCCTTTTATAACCATGGATTTAAGAATCTCCTGAATCCATCCTTTGCAGAGAAAATCCTTGTGGACGGGGTCTCTCCTGAAGACGTTTCTATGGTAAAGGAACCTGGCTATGAAAACCTGGTCACTCTTGCTGCCACTTATTCAGACGGACTGGTCCAGGGGAGTGGCAACCTTCCTGAATCTGTAACCGGGGTACTGAAAAAAACGGGTAAGCCATACCTGAATTATGTGAACGAAGAAGAATATGTGGAGAAGTTATCCGTTTTCTATGACAGTATCATCAAATGATTAATCTTTTGTCTATTCAATGAAGAACATGGATCTGAAGGGAGTGATGGTCATTCTGATCCTGGCCGGGCTTCTCTTTTCCTGCCAGATTGGTGACAAAGAGCTGGGAGCGGACCTGTTGCCCACCGGCGACAATGTGATCCTTAAACGCGATACTGTTTTCGAGATCCAGGCCTATCCCATCACAGCCTCGCCCATAATCACTTCCGAGAATTACAATCCGAACAGGATCCTGCTCCTGGGAGCGTTGTATGACACCATTACGGGGAGCTCCAGGGCTGAGGTGATCACACAGTTTAATCCGAACCTGAAATTCATTGACGGGCCTAACATGCAGATCGATTCTCTGATGCTGTTTCTTTATATCCAGGATCTGAAGGGAGCCAGGGATCAGGAGTTTACCATCCGGGTCTATGAGCTGACCCACCGCATTTACATGGATTCGATCTACCAGTCGGACTTTGATCCCCGGGGAAAATACAATCCGGTTCCGCTGGTTGAGAAAAGCTTTATACCCGAAGAGGGATCGGTAGTGGATTTTCTGATCGAGGACCAGGATTTCCGTGATAAGTTCCTGGCCCTGGCCGAGGATACATCCCTGTTTAAGGAGGACTCGATTTTTAAGGACTACTTTAATGGATTGTATATTGAAGCCGAATCTTCGGCTCCGGAAGGGACCATGGCAAAGATCCACCTGGCCAACCCATACTCCCTGCTCTCCATGAAATATGCCAATGACAGCACAGAGATCGACTCCACAGCCGGGCCTGATTTTAAGTGGGTCCAGTTTTCAATTGACCAGTATTACTGTCAGAAAATCAACGTATTCGAGCATGATTTCTCCGGGACTCACCTTGCAGGTATTATCAATGACAAGGAGAAATCCTCCCCCTATTGTTATGTGCAGGGCATGACCGGGGTGAACACAAGGCTCTCCTTTTCCAACCTGGAAGAGTGGATGGAGAGGGTTCCCGTCGCCATCAGCTATGCCTCCCTGGTCCTTGAAGTGGTGCCCGAGGAAGAGAGCGGGATCCTTTACGATGATTTACCGGTCCGGCTGATGCTGGGGACCATCCTTGAGGATGGAACCTACGAGCCCGTATATGACCACTATGTATTATCGGCCAACAATGAAGAAGCCAGGTTTGGTGGATTTAAAAAGGCCGTTTCAAAGGGCTTGTTCTCTGATACCACCTTCGTCTACCGGTTCAACGTCACCCTTCACTTCCAGTCCATGGTTGACGGACTGAAGAAGGAGAACGATTTTATCCTGCAGGTGAATGATCCGAAGATTAATCCGGATATTTCGAAGCTTTGGGGTAACCTTCCGGACAACAAAAAGCGTATAAGGTTAGAAGTTGCATACCTCAAATTGTGATTGCGATTGCCTAACAGCATAACTTATGTGTGGAATTGTCGGTTATATCGGGAGCCAGGATGCCTACCCGATACTCATCAAAGGATTGAAACGGCTTGAATACCGGGGCTATGATTCAGCAGGAGTCGCCCTGCTCAATGGCGACATCTCAGTGTATAAAAAGAAGGGAAAGGTATCAGAACTTGAAGATTATGTGAGGGGAAAGGATACCAGTTGCACCATTGGGATCGGCCATACCAGGTGGGCCACCCACGGGGAACCCAGTGATCTGAATGCCCATCCCCATCAGTCCGAGAAAGGACTTTTCACGATTATTCACAATGGGATCATTGAAAATTATGCCGTATTGAAGCAGGGCCTCATTGAGCATGGCATGAGTTTTAAAAGTGAGACCGACACCGAGGTCCTTGCCAACCTGATCGAATATATCTACACAACCCAGCAGGTGAGCGTCGAGAATGCAGTGGGACTTGCCTTAAAAAAGGTGATCGGGGCATATGGCCTTGTGGTGCTGTCCAGGGAGGATCCCAACCTGATGATCGCCGCCCGGAGGAGCAGCCCGCTGGTGATCGGCCTGGGAAGCAACGAATATTTCATTGCCTCCGATGCCACTCCCATCGTGGAGTATACCGACAGGGTGATCTACCTGAATAACGATGACATGGCCCTGATCAGGAGGAATGAGCTGGTGCTTAAGAACCTGACCAGTGACGGCACGTCGGTCAATATTCAAACCCTGGACCTGGGCATATCCGAGATCGAAAAACAGGGGTACGACCATTTCATGCTCAAGGAGATTTTCGAACAGCCCCGTTCCATCAAGGATACCTTCAGGGGCAGGATCCAGCCCGAAACCAACGAAATCAGGCTGGGAGGGCTCCATGAAGTGAAGGACAAGCTGGTAGGAGCCAGGCGCATCGTGATCATTGCCTGCGGCACCTCATGGCACGCCGGCCTGGTGGGTGAATACCTTTTAGAGGATATGGCACGGATCCCCGTGGAGGTTGAATATGCTTCCGAATTCCGTTACCGCAATCCCATGATCGGACCCGATGACGTGGTCCTGGCCATCAGTCAAAGCGGCGAAACAGCCGATACCCTGGCAGCCATCCAGCTGGCCAAGGAATCAGGCGCCCTTGTCCTGGGAATCTGCAATGTGGCCGGATCAAGCATATCCCGGGAGACCCATGCAGGGGTCTACACCCATGCAGGGGCTGAGATCGGGGTGGCTTCCACCAAAGCATTCACGGCCCAGGTTACGGTCCTTACCATGATGGCCATGATGATTGGAAAGGAGAAAGGTCTTTTGGACGAGGAACGATTTGCGCACCTGATCCGCGAATTGAATGAGATCCCGGGAAAAATCGAGAAGATCCTGGAACAGAACGAGGAGTTTGTGAGGATTGCCAAGATTTACAAGGATGCCACCAATGCGCTCTACCTGGGCAGGGGGGTCTCCTTCCCTGTGGCCCTTGAGGGGGCCCTCAAGCTTAAAGAGATCTCCTACATCCATGCGGAGGGTTATCCGGCCGCAGAAATGAAGCACGGTCCAATTGCACTCATTGACCAGAACATGCCGGTGGTCTTTATTGCCACCCGGGACAGCTCCTACGAAAAGATTGTAAGCAATATCCAGGAGGTTAAAGCCAGGAACGGTGTGGTAATTGCCATTGTGACCGAGGGGGATGAGACCATTCGCGGGATGGCCGATCATGTGATCGAGATCCCCGAAACAGATGATTCACTGATCGCATTGCCCACGGTGATCCCCCTTCAGCTGATCGCCTATCACATCGCCGTGATGCGGGGATGCAATGTGGACCAGCCCAGGAACCTTGCCAAATCGGTGACTGTAGAGTGAGTTTAACGCGCCCCGTATTGGCTGTCGTAGTATGAGAGATAGTCACCGGTGATGATCCGTTCCATCCACTCCTGGTTCTCAAGATACCACTCCACGGTCAGGGCCAATCCCTGTTCAAAGGTCAACGAGGGTTTCCAGCCCAGTTCATTCCTGATCCTGCTGCTGTCAATGGCATACCTGAGGTCATGTCCGGCCCTGTCCCTGACAAAGGTGATCAGGCCCTCGGATGTTCCGGCAGGTCTCCGGA